>CAYWOV010000600.1:0-3400 GCA_964459965.1 uncultured Planctomycetaceae bacterium
GCCGAACAGGCTCTTGCAAAAGGGGACTTCGGCTCGGCCTTCGACGCATTTCGTCGACTGGCGTTGGGCGACCGCCGCGGATTCATTTTCGTCAGGCCCGACAATCCCCATATCACGGTCGATTTCGATCAATGGATCGCGGGGCAGCTTGAAGAGACCTGGGCGAAGATGTCGGCCGCCCAGAGAGCACATGTCGACTTGCTCCTGAGAGGGGAAGCGGATCGCGTTCTGCGAATGGACCGTTTGTTCCAGGAACGCTTCGCCCAGGTTTATGCGTTTCATCGTGCTTCGCAACGAGTTGTTGCCGCCCTCGTGAACCAATTTGTCGTCAATGGCGATCTGTTCCACGCCGAACGGCTCCTGCTGCGACAAATTCGCCGGGCCGATAACAACGCGGCGGCCGCTGCCCAATTGCGGTTAGCGCGGCTCTACGACGAGTTCGGGCTTGGAGAGGATGCCGACGCCGCTTACCGGGAATTGGCCCGCGCGTTCCCATCCGTTGCGGTCGCGCGCGGCACGAGCGCCGAGCGATTCGTGAATGAGCGGCGAGACGCGGGCCTGCTTCCCTCGATGAGGCCGGCGGGCGCCGACTGGGGCGATGTCGACCTCTCGGTTTACCGGTTCGGCACGAACTTCATGTCTCAGCACACCGAGGATCTCGTTCTCGGCCAGACCGGACCTCCCTTCTTCCGAGACCACCGGTTTGCAATCGACGAACGTCGGCAGCGATTGGAGGTCGTCCGAGCCAGCGACGACGCACAACATTGGCTCTTGCCGTTGCGCACAGCAAGCGCCCGCAATCGGCAGGGCGAATACACCGTCGGAGTGCCGACCGGTCACGAGTTGGTCCTACTACACGGCGATGTGATTCACTTTCTTGCCCCGGTGGAACGTCGCGTCGTGTGGACTCGTCCCTTGGATGCTTCTGCGGGCGGCGGCGATTATCGCGCTCCGCACGGCGCTCCGGCCCAGCCTCTGCGCCCCGGAAGTCAGTTTGCCGCACGGTACTCGCTTCTGAGCCGCTCGACCCAACACGGCATGCTGGCGGCCGCGAATACGGAGTACGTCTGCCTCTACGGTCGCCGCGAGTTTGTCGTCCTTGATGCCGAGACGGGCGAAGTCCGCTGGAAATGCTCGAACGTGCCGCAGCACACGAACGTCTTTGGAAACGAGGACGTGGTTTACATGATCCCTCCCGATCGTTCGAATGCGGCTGCGTTTCGCGCGTCCGATGGCAAACGCCTTACTGTGGAGAAATTGGGCGATCTGCTGGTCACCGCGGTCGCTGTTACGCCTCGTGGATTGGTCACCGTCGACGGCGTCTCGGGCGGCATTCTCGGGCTGGAAGCGCCTCGCACGGTCATCCGGCTGGTCGACCCGATCGCGCGAAAACAGTTCTGGAAGATCGAATATCCAGGTGGGACGAAACTCTCACTCCTCGACGATATGCGCATTCTGGCGATCTCTGGTTCCGGCGATATCGAGCGTGTCGGCCTGGCTGACGGAGGTGTCTTGAAGTTTCAGGAGAAGTACCCGACCGCGGCATTGCGTTCGACAACCGACATCTTCGCGATTGCCGATCGAGACCGCCTCTTTTTGCTGCGCAGCCCCAGCCGCCGCCGCACACTCGAATATCCCGAAGGATTTCGTTCGACGCTGACTGTCGGCGGCGAGGTTCTGGCATTCGATGCACACGAAGGTAAGCTCTTGTGGCAGCGCACGGTGTCGCCGCACAGCCTGGTCCTCGACTCGGTGCACGATTCGCCCATGTTGACGTTCGTCTGGCGGACGCTGGTGAACAATAAGGAGTTTGGACATTGGAGCGTTCATATCCTGGTGATCGATAAGCGGACGGGCCGCCAGATTCTCTCGACGGCCGACCTATCGGCCTCGAATTTTCGCACGCTCGAATTGAACATGGCCGAGCGGTACATCGAGCTGCGGTCATACAACCAGCGATTGCGTTTGATCGCAGTCAATCGGCCGAACGTCTCGACAAAGCAACCGGCCGCGAAATAGCCTGACGCGATCCAAACGGGCATTTCTTATCGAGCGGCCTCGACAGCGTTGGCCACCGTGATCGTGCCTTCGTAAAGCGCGCGACCGATAATGGCACCGACCAGATTCGACTGGTGTTTTGAGGCAGAGGCAAGGCGGCGCACGTCGTCGGCCGTTGTCACGCCGCCTGAGGCAATCACCGCAAAGCCAAGGTCGGCCAGTCGCAAGAGGTCGTCGATCGTGGGTTGATCGATTCCGTGCAGCATTCCGTCGTTCGCAATATTGGTGTAGATGAGAGCCGCGATTTCCAGGCCTGCATATTGCCGGGCCAAGTCGATCGCAGGCGTTTGCGAGACGTCGAGCCAGCCCTCGGTCGCGACCATCGAGTCACGCGCGTCGATCCCCAGGACGATGTGTCCGGGAAATTGCTTGACCATCGCCCGGAACCATTCCGGCTGTTTAAGCGCCTGTGTGCCTACGATCACGCAATCTACGCCAACCGATTCGAGCAGCAGGCGAATCGAGGCTTCATCGCGGACTCCGCCTCCGACTTGGCAAGGAACGCGGGCCGCTTCGACGATCGCCCGGACGACCTCCTGGTTGACCGGTTTTCCGGCCCGTGCACCGTCCAAGTCGACCAGATGCAGCCGAGTCGCCCCCTCGGCAACCCACCGCCGGGCAACGACAACCGGGTCTTTGCTGAAGACCGTTTCCAGGTTGTAGTCTCCCTGTCGCAAGCGGACGCATTTGCCGTCGCGAAGATCAATTGCGGGAAGAATTTCCATGCGTCACTTATCGCTCGGCGTCAGGTCTCACTCGGCAGCGCTGCAAAATTCGCGAGCAGCTTCAATCCCACCGCCTGGCTCTTTTCCGGGTGAAATTGTGTCGCAAACAGATTCGCTCGCGCCACGGCCGAGGTGAAGACTGTTCCGTGCTCGGTGCGTGCGGCGATGATCGATTCGTCGCTCGGAACGACGTAGTAGCTGTGAACAAAATAGACCGATGAACCATTGGAAATGCCCTCGGTGAGCCGGTGGGGACGCGGCATCTCGAGAGTGTTCCAGCCCATGTGGGGAATTTTGAGATCGGGCTGATCTTTGAACCGGACAACTGATCCGGCCAAAATCCCGAGCCCTTCCCACTTGCCGTCTTCGTAGCTCACATCGAACAGGAGCTGCAGGCCAAGACAAATGCCCAAGAACGGACGGTCCGATGCGATATGATCGCGAACCACCTGATCGAGTCCCGTCCGCCGCAACTCGTGGATGGCGTCGCGAAAGGCGCCAACGCCGGGAAGCACGAGCTTGTCTGCCTTAGCCAAGTCCGCAGGGCTGGAGCAGATGACCGCCTCCGCGCCCAGCTTTTCAAAGGCTTTCTGCACGCTCCGCAGATTGCCCATGCC
>CAYWOV010000601.1:0-3396 GCA_964459965.1 uncultured Planctomycetaceae bacterium
AACGAGTCGGGATGCGGTAGGCAAGCTCGAACAAATCGCGATCGAGAAATGGGGAACGGTTCTCGATCGAGAAATACATCGCGTTCAGATCATCTTCGTGGAGGATCACCGGAACCGATTCATGGAAGAGTTCGTTGAGCATCCGATTCCGCAATAGCGACGGTGTGTAGTTGGTCTCCGAAAACGCTTCGTGCCAGTCTCGCTGTAAATAGCCGGCAAAGTTCTTGGCGTCGAGGTAGATGTGGTCGCGAATGCCGGGGTTCTCGAAATAGAGCCGCGGGTTTTTGAGGTAGGGATTTCGCACCAAAGGCGCCATGTGTCGCTGCCAGGCCGCCAGCGCCGGCTCGAACTCGGGCCGGTTACGCATCTCGTACAAGTAGAGGTTGTGGTGATCGTAATAACCCGTGAATAGCTCATCGGCTCCGGTGCCGCTGATGGCGATGCGATAGCCCGCCCGGGCGACTGCGGACATCAGCAGCCAATGGATGTAATAGCTGATGGTGAAAACAGGCGCATCATGCTGCCGCACCAGCTCGACCATGTTCTCGCGGAACCGGTCGGCCGTGATGGGGATGGGTGTGTGCCGGACTCCCAGCTCGCGAACGGCGGCTTCGATTTCGGCCCGCTCTTCGTAACGCGCGTCGTCGCTCATCACGGTGAAACCGTGGACGTCGTAGCCGCAGAGCCTTTTGGCCGTGCTGATCAGCGCATTGGAATCGACGCCCCCGCTCATGCAGAAAGCCAACGGCACGTCCGACCGCAGCCGCAGCTTGACCGAGCGAACAAGTCCCTCACGAACCGCCTCGACGGAATCGCCATACGTCATAGCGTCATCCGCCACGAACGACGGCGTCCAGTAACGCGAAGAGGATTCCCGGCCTTCGGCGTCAACTCGCAGCACTGATCCGGCCGGAAGCTCGGTCACGCCGCGAAAGAACGTGTCGCCCGCCTTATAGAGCGATTTGTAACCGTTGACGAGGTAGCGATAGAGCTGCTTGTCGTTGACCTCGAACAGTCGACCGCGGAGCGCCGCCAGGAATTTGATCTCGGAGCCGAAAAAGAGTCCCATCGCATCGCGGAAGAGATAAAGCGGCTTCTCGCCAAAGCGGTCGCGACACAAGAGCAGCGAACCGTCGGCCTCGTTCACGACAGCAAACGCCCACATCCCCTCGCAGCGATCGAGACCGTCGGGCCCGAACTGGATCAGCGCTCGCAACAGGACTTCGGTGTCGCTCTGTGTTTGAAACTGTTGGGCCCGCGCTTCGAGATCCCGCCGCAGCTCCACGTAATTGTAGAGTTCGCCGTTGTGGACCAGGACGGACGAGCCGACGCGGAAGGGCTGGTTGGCCCGCTTGTCAAGATCGATGATCGAGAGCCGCGTGCCCAGGAGAACCGCCTGGCGGCCGGTGGGAGTGGTGAACCGATACGACCCGGCGGCGTCCGGTCCGCGGCGATGCATCAGCCGCAGCGTGCGATCGACCCGTTCGGGCGGAGGAGGTTCAGTGCCGAAATAGCCGGCAATTCCGCACATCGGCCGGTTACTCCACGTCTCCGGTCGAAAATGCGTCGTCTTCTCGCACGTCGCGCTTCAGTCGCCGCCCGATGATCTGTTCTTCGCTGCCGGGCCGCAGACCGTCCCCCGGGCGAATCCACTTGAGGTCGGCCATCGCGAGCACGGCACCGGCCTTCAAGTCGCGGGCCGCCACGATGGAGCGGCGGATCGCCGTCCGCGAGGCCGCCTCGCACGGCTGGATCGACTTGCCGAACGTTCCCAAAAGCGACTCGGCGGCGCGGACGCGGCGAACCAGCTCGGCCATTTCCGCCGGGTCGGCGGCGAGTTGATGGTCGCGGAAATCGGACTGATTTTTGTCGAGCGTGAAATGCTTTTCGATGATCTCCGCACCGGCCGCGACGGCCAGGACCGCTGCCTCGGTCCCCAGGGTGTGGTCCGAGTATCCCACCGTGCACGCCCACCGCCGCTCGAAATACTTGATCGACAGCAGGTTCGCCTGTTCGGGAGGCGTGGGATAGCTGCTCACGCAATGCAACAGAGCGATCTCGAAGACGCCGTACGCGTCCCATTGATTCTTCAGGCAGCGGACGGCGGCGGCCAGCGTGTCGTCATCGCTGACACCGGTCGAGATCAAAACGGGCTTTCGCGTGCGGGCGACCTGCTCGAGCAGCGGAAAAAAGTCGTTGTCCCCCGAGGCGATCTTGTATGCGTCGACCAGTGGCTCCAAAAAGCGGACCGCCTCCAGGGAGAGCGGCGTGGAAATAAAGACGAGCCCCAGCTCGTGCGCCAGCTCGGAAAGGGAGGCGAACTGCCGCTCGGAAAGCTCAAACCCCGTCAGCCGCTCGAAGCGGGCCGTCTCCGCGCGGCGGACCAGTTGGGCGGCCCGCACGGTTTGAAACTTGACCCCGCCGACGCCGCAGCGGGCCGCCTGCCGCACCAGCTCGACGGCCCGCGCAAAATCCCCCTCGTGGTTGTTGCCGATCTCGGCCACCACGAGCACACTGCGGTCCGTGTCGAACGATCCGACCTTCATGGCGACCAGACCGCCGGGTTGTGGAAGTGGAACACGTACTGGGCCCCCGCCAGACGAAAACCGAGCTTCTCATAGAGGCGGACCGAGGGCAAATTGGCGACCTGCGTTCCGACGGCAATCAGAGAGCCGGCGAATTGTGACTCGACAAACGCGATCATCCCGGCAGCCACTCCACGTTGTCGGTACGCCTCTTCGACCGCGATCAGATCGATTGTCGCCTGTCCGGCAGTCGGAGCGAGCAAGAGCGTGAATCCAACGACCTTCGGTTGTGCTTGTTCGTTCACCACCGCCACGACCAACCGATCGCCGCGTTGGCCGCTGAAGAAATTCCCAACCCATTGCGCTTTGATCTCATCCGCCGTGCTCTTGGGGATGAGCGGGTCCTGATGGAACCGCGTGAAAACGAAATTCCGGCGTGCCAGCTCCATGACCGCGTCGCGATCGGCCGGTTCGGCAAACCGAAATTGGCCGTCTCCCGTCGTCGTTTTCGGCCGATCCGCCTGTTTTTCAAATCGCAGATTCGTGTCGATCAGGCGAAACCCGTGCTCTTGCAGGAAAGTCGCCCCTGCTCCGTCCGTAACGGGAACCTTGGCGGTGATAAAAACCGGCTTCGCCTGCAGCTCGCGGACTCGCGAATAACTCGGAGTATGTTTGCCATTCGCCGCGTCCAGGAGCGCGGGCGTGATCGTCAAGGTGTGTGCGTCGCGACCGATGCGTTTTGACAACCAGGCGTCGTGTTTTAACGAGTCGGCCAGCGCCGCCGGTGTCACTGCGGACGAGCGGTCGTCCTTCAGCAGGCTCCAGATCGATTTGTACCAGTCGATGTAATCGACGAAGCCTGTTTCGAGCG
>CAYWOV010000602.1:0-3394 GCA_964459965.1 uncultured Planctomycetaceae bacterium
CACGTAGCAGCGGCGCAGCGTGTCGATCATCAGGCTCTGGGCGTCGCCGACCGGTCCGAGATCGTGGCTGCCTTTACGAGGATGGAAGTGGAACACGGGCTCGGGCGTGTGGGTCCAGCGCAGGCCGTCCGGCGAGGTCATTGAGTAAATGCCACTGAGCGGTCCGTCCCAGTCGTAGCTCGACCAGCCCAGCGCCTTGTAACGCCGCGAGGGGTCGGCCTCCATAGGGTCCTTGAGCGTCGATTCCCAGTGCCCCAGGCCGTTGTGATGATCGTCACCGACGACGACGTTGTTTTGCCGTGTGCCCATCACCTCGTGCAGGCCCAGCTCGGGTCGCTCCCAGTGGACGCCGTCTGAACTTGTGGCGTAGCACAGGACGTGACACTCGGACAGCGAGCCGGGCCGATATTCCTTTTGGCGTCCTGATTTTCCGCCATACCACGCTTTGAAGACCCGTTCCTGTTCGTCGTAAATGACCGAGCCCCAAGTGCCGCGGTCAGTCTCCCACGGTTTGACCTTGCGCAAGACGGGGTTTTCCGCATGCTTCTCGGCCGCGTGAAAGATCTGCCGAACGTTGTCCAGGGTCTCGACCTGGTCCAGGTCGACGAAGAGTTGAGGGGCATCTTTGAGGAACTGAACCTGTTCGGCTGCCGTGGCCTTTGAGCGGAACACGTGGTTGAGGCCGGCCGCGCAGAGGCAGCCAATTTGCAAGAACTGACGCCGATGCATGAGGCGTGTCCCTGGAGC
This sequence comes from uncultured Planctomycetaceae bacterium, assembly GCA_964459965.1. Classification (GTDB taxonomy): domain Bacteria; phylum Planctomycetota; class Planctomycetia; order Planctomycetales; family Planctomycetaceae; genus DASPSM01. The sequence continues at coordinate 748 of CAYWOV010000602.1, forward strand.
TAATTCGCCGAGGTGGGTTGCAGCCTCCGCCATGATCTCAGTAACCGAGGCGCGGATCCACGCCGAGCTTTATTTGGTGGCGACCTGCGTCCGCTTGCGACGGCTCTTCTTGCACGCCTTCCAGACGACCAGAGCGTGTGTGCGGTCAAGCCGGGCCAGGCGGTAACGCCGCACGTCGAGGCTGCGCACCTTGCCCGATGGTGCCTTCACGAGAATGAACGGGAGGCAGACAGAACGGACCCGGAACGGCACGCCTCCGTTCTTCGGAATGAACGGGATTCGGACCGGCTCGTCCGGCCGGATCGCGCCGACCCCGCCGCACCACCAAAACGACAAAATTTCGTGGACCTCGTGCAAAAGTGCCACGTAGTCGCCCGCGCGCACGTCCTCCGGGGCCAAGACCTTGGCCGTCTTTGAATCGGTAGGGCCGGAGCCGCAATCGGGATCCGTCTTTCGGCAATCTCGCATGACAGGAGAGACACACATCCCACCGCCCGGTTCGCCTGCCGGGGGGTCTCGGCTCCTGCCTGGCACGAAGGCAAAGACGTTTCGCGACTGTTGCCGACAGGATTCGAGGACAGTCACATTAACCAGTCGATGCGACGCGATTCCAGCGGCATGAACATTAGGCGATGAGACGAAAAAGCCGTCCCGTCGGTTGGAAATTGGATAGACAAATTTCTGCCCCATTGACGTCAATTTCCCAAAGGCCGTTACGAACGTTCATTCGTGCGACGTCGGTCGTGCGAATGTCAGGTGCGAAATCACGCAAATACCTTCAGCGTCAATAGTTGCTTGAAAGCCATATGACGCCGCGCTATGCTAAAGAAATTGCGCTCGAGCCACTTTAACGGGTACGGAGGCGACCAATGACCACGCCGGCTCCAAGTGCTGCAAACGCTCGTTCCCAGCGGCCGAAGTGGCAAACACTGCTGGCGCGGACCCTGCTTCGCCTGCAAGTCATTGCCGCCGCCCGGCGGGGGTTGTGGTCCCTGCTGGTACTGGCCGCGGCCTACGCGGCCTTCTTGTTGACCGTGCGGCTCACCGGTTTGCTGCGGTTGACGCCTGAGGCGCTGGCTTTGGCCGGTCTGCCGGTGGCCGCCCTGCTCATCGGCATGATTTGGCCCCGGCGGCCGACGCTCAAAGACGCGGCGCGGGCCGTCGATCGCCATGCCAAAACCGATGACCTGTTTCTCACCATGCTCATGTTGGAAAACAGCCCGGGCGAGTTTCAGCCCCTGGTCGCCGCCCAAGCCGAGGCGAAGGCGGGCCGCATTCGGTCTGCCGAAGTGGTTCCTATGCGGATCAATGGGCGTTTAGTCGCCGTTTGCCTGGCTTTGCTGCTCTGTGCCGGCCTTGTCCCCTTTGTGCCGCAACTTGATCCGTTCGGGCAGGTGGAAGCGTCGCAGGTTGCGGAGAAAGAGGCGAAGAAACTCGACGAGTCGAAAAAGGCGACGAAAGAGCGGCTCGCCCAAATCGAGCGCGAGAGCCTTTCCGACACTGAGGCGAAAGAGGTCAAGGACGCACTCGACAAACTCAAGACGTCGATGAACGGAAGTCAGCCCAAGGCTAAAAGTGCGAACGCACTCAAGCTCAGTGCGGCCCAGAAGGATGTGGCCGGGCAGTGGCGGAAGATCAGCGCCGACAAGCTCAAGGACCTGCTTTCGCAATCCTCGCTCGCCCAGCAGTTCGGCAGCTCGGCGGCGGGCGAAAGCAAAAAATGGATGGAGGAGCTGCAGGCCGGTTCGACGGAGTCGCTCAAGAAAGAAATGAAGGCCCTGCAGCAGGATATGGAAGAGCTGGCCAAGACAAAGGATCCGGTGAAACAGGCCCAATTGCAAAAACGGCTCCGCGAAAAGCTCGACGCGCTTTCCGAATTTGCCAAGGACCAGACCGGTTCAAAAACGCTGGCCGCCGCCATCAAGCGGGCGCAGGAACAAATGCGGATGGCATCGAAAGCTGACGACGAATCGTCGAGCCAGGAATCGATGCGGGCTGCCGCCGAGTCGATGAAGCTTGCCGAAAAAGAACTCGAGCAAGTCGCCCAGTCGGCCAAGGACCTCAAGGAACTGGAAAAGGGTCTGGCCGTGTTGCAGATGGCGAAAAAGCTCAACCAGTCGGATCAGCTCGACGGCAAGAAATGCGAAGGCTGCCAATCGATGGACGAATACGCGGCCATGTTCGAGAAATTGATGAAGGGCAAAAACCCCGACGAAGGCGGCTTCGGCGACGGCAGCCCGCGTGACGAAAAGGACTCGGCCAAGTCGAAATTCAAGACCGAAATGTCGAAGTCGCACATCGTCAAAGGCAAGGTGCTGCTCACGCTCAAGACCAAAGGGATGGGCGAGCACGTCGAATTCAAGGAGCAGTACAAAGCGGCCGTTCGCGACGTGAAACAGGGAATCAGCGAAGCCATCCTGCAGGAAGAAATCCCGCCCGGCTACCACGAAGGAATCAAGGGCTACTTCGAGTCGCTCGACGAGACGCCCAAGATGGGCAAATGACCAAGTGGTTTTTTGCGACCGTGCGGAAAGGCACAGACTAAAGGCAGAATGAACAGGAGATAACGGAGGTAACAGAGGGTGAAACGCTGACCTCTTCCTCTGTTGCCTCCATTATCTCCTGTTCAATGCTTTTTTGGTGTTTG
>CAYWOV010000603.1:0-3391 GCA_964459965.1 uncultured Planctomycetaceae bacterium
TGCTGAAGAAAGAAGGAGAGCCCATCGCCGTCGGCGAGCCTTTGGCGCGCACGAAGGGAATCTTCGGCCTGTTCAAGAACGAATTCCTCTCGAAGGCGGCCGGCACGCTCGAATCAGTCTCCGCTGTCACGGGACAGGTCATCCTCCGCGGCCAACCGATCCCCGTGCAGGTGCGGGCCTACTTGACCGGCACTGTGATCGAAGTCCTGCCCAAAGAAGGGGTCGTGGTCGAAGCCGACGTCACCTTGATCCAAGGCATCTTCGGCATCGGCGGCGAAGCGTATGGGCCGATCAAATTGGCCTGCCGCGAACCCTCCGAAGAACTCACGGCGGCCCACATCGTGCCCGAGATGAAAGGGGCCGTCGTGATCGGCGGCGCCCGCATGGAAGGCGAAGCGATCCGCAAAGCGATTTCGGTCGGCGTGTCCGCTCTCGTTTCGGGAGGCATCGACGACCAGGATCTCAAAGAGGTGCTCGGCTACGATCTGGGTGTGGCGATCACGGGATCGGAAAAAATCGGTCTGTCGCTGATCGTCACCGAAGGTTTCGGGGATATCGCGATGGCGGATCGCACCTTTCGCCTCTTGCAATCGCGGGCCGGAGCCGCCGCCGCGGTTAACGGCGCGACGCAGATTCGCGCCGGCGTGATGCGGCCGGAGATCGTGATCCCCATCGAAAATTCGAGCAAAGAGGCGACGATCGACGAATCCGAAATCGACACGACGCTGAAGGTCGGCGCGACGGTCCGGATCATTCGCGATCCGTATTTCGGTCGCATCGGCAAAGTGGCCGCCATGCCGTCGGAATTGCGCGTGCTCGACTCGGGTTCCAAGGCCCGCGTGCTCGAAGTGTCTGTCGATTCGCAAGAACGAATTGTGGTTCCGAGGGCGAACGTCGAATTGATCGAGAGCTAGACGATGAATCAAATCGTCCAACGCCTGAAAAAATGGTCGCGGGCCGTAGGGTCGGGGTTGCTCGTCTTATCAGCCCTTGCCGCAACCGGACCCGCTGCCGACCAACCGCCGCGCCCGCCTGCATCGGTCAAAGCGGCCGATCATCCGTGGGACGACGGCACGAAGATCGACGTGACATTTGCGCTTTCGCCCGACGACGCGGCCCCATTGAAGTCGCCAAAGGTTTCACGTTATGTCGTGGAACGTTCGGGCGAGCCGCACGGACGATTCGAGGCGGTCGGATCGCCGGTGATTGCAGACGCCGCGGCTTACCGTAGCGGCACGCTCACGACGACGATCGAAAAGTGCCGGCTCGGCGAGCCTTATTATTTTCGCGTGCAGGCCGTCGCGCCCGATGGCACGCGTTCGGCCCCGATCGAAACGACGTCGCCGGCGGTAGCGACGCGGCAATGGTTCGATAGCGACCGCCTTTGGCAGGCGCTCATCCTGGCCGGTTTGTGTGGCGCGATCATTTTCTTTATCGCACGGGCCCGGCGGGGAAAACCGGTCAAGATCCGCCGCATTGCCGCGCTCGATGCGATTGAGGAAGCCGTCGGTCGCGCGACGGAGATGGGTCGCTCGTGCCTCTACGTCACCGGCGTTTTGGATCTGAACGAGATGCAGACGATTGCCGGAATCAACGTCTTGTCGCGGGTCGCCAAGGTGGCCGCCGAGTACGACGCGAAAATCGAAGTTCCCACCTCACGATCGCTAGTCATGGCGGCCGCGCGCGAGACGGTCCGCGCGGCGTTTCTTGCGGCCGGTCGGCCCGACTCGTACGTGGAAGACCTGATTTACTACGTCACGGACGAACAATTCGGTTTTGCCGCCTATCTCACCGGCAAGATCGCTCGCGAGAAGCCGGCGGCCTGTTTCTACATGGGAGTCTTTTTTGCCGAATCGCTGCTCTTAGCGGAGACGGCCAATTCCATCGGTGCGATCCAAATCGCCGGAACGGCGGAGCCCGCCCAGCTCCCATTCTTCGTAGCCGCCTGCGATTACACGCTGATCGGCGAGGAGTTCTTCGCGGCGTCGGCCTATCTATCGGGAGACGCCGACCAGCTCGGCAGCCTGCAGGGGCAAGACCTGGGCAAGCTCGTCTTCGGCGCCCTGATCATCGTCGGTTCGCTTTTGGCGACGGCGGCTGTCCTGGCGAAATTGTCGTCGCACCCGACGTCCCTCGCGGACCTGCAGACAGTAGTCGATTACCTGCGGAACACGGTTCTGAAGTAGAGAGCAGCCGCATATGAAACGAACGGTTCCGCTTCTGATTACCGCGACGGTCGGCTTCGTGTTGATCGCGTCGCGATTTGTCCCGGCGGCCGAAAGCTGGGGCGAGTCGGCGGCGATTTGGTTCGATATCCTGGCCGCGGTCGCCTACCTTCTCGGCGGCGGAAACCTGTTCAAGCTGCAACTCCGCAAGATCAGCGACCGCGCGGCGGGCTGGGGATATGCGGCCGTCACGCTGATTGCGTTCGTGATCATGCTCTCTTCCGGCCTGTTGAAGTTCGGCTCGCAGCCGGCCGCGCAACAGGAGTTTTACGGGCAGTCGTTCGCTCCGCTGTCCGTCGCCGATTTGCCCCCGACCACAATTGCGCGGGTTCCCGGCTCGATTCCGAAACGGGCCGACGGCACGCAGTTGCCTTTGAGCGTGAAACGCCAACTCAGCGAAGAACAGGGCCAACTCGTCTTTCACGGGTGGATGACGTCCCGCCAAGAGAGCGAGCTGTCCGAGTATCAGGACGCACTGCCCTGGCAATGCACCGTGCAAAAGCTGTACGAGGCCAGCCAGCCGAAGCCTCCGATTAAGGGCAAGGTCGAATACCTTGCCGACCACTCATCACTGGCCGCCCGTGGCTTCATGAGCGACGACCTTCGCGACGCTCTCAAAAACCTCAGCGGCGACGAGTACTGGAACAAGGCCGTCGAGAAGCTTTGCGACGCGGGTCGCCGCAAGACCGAAGTGCCTGTTCCGGAATTGCCGCCCAGTTTCAAAATCCCGTCTTCGATGCAGAAATTTCTCTCCTTCGACGACAAAGCGCACGAGCTGACGATCCTCGGCCCGATGTCGGCCTCAATCCGCGACACGCTCGCCCGGGCCAACTTTCCCCAAGTGCACCCGCTGAGTGCCGAGGCCCGCACCAAGTTTCGACAAGAACTGGAAGCGCTCGGCGGTCCGCTCAACGCCGCGCAGGCTGAAGCACTCGATGGCGTGCTCGGCAAGTCCTGGATTGCGGACAAGCTCCGCGTCGCCCTCGACGAAGCGGGTAAGGCCGTGGTGGTCGATCCGACGGCATGCGAGTTGGAGCAGGCCCGACAGGCGGTGGGGAATAACGCGGCGGCCGCACCGTCCGAAGCAAAAAAGAGCAGTCCCGATCAAACTTTGAACGCCAAGCAACTGGCCGAGCTGGATCATTTCGCGAAGACACCGTCGATGA
>CAYWOV010000604.1:0-3381 GCA_964459965.1 uncultured Planctomycetaceae bacterium
AAGACGTGCAGCCCCGCTTCAACCAGGAGTTGAAGGACGACAAGACCTTTCCCTACCTCGAAATCCGCATCCGCGAAGATTTTCCGCGGGTCGAGTTCACGCGAAAACCTCGGCCCCGGGGAACGAAGCTCTACGGGCCCTTTACGAACGCGAAAAAACTGCGGGCGGCCATCGCCGTGCTGCAGAAGATCTTCCGCTTTCGCACGTGCTCGCTCGATATCACCGAAGGAGACGAGCGTTGGCGCTGGTTCCGACCGTGCCTCTTGCACAGCATTAACCAATGCACGGCTCCCTGCAATTTGCGCATCAGCCGCGAAGACTATCGCCGCGGCATCCGAAGATTGCTGCTCTTTCTGGACGGTAAAAAGGCGCGGTTGCTGAGGGAAATGCGCCGGGAGATGGAGCAGGCCTCGACCGAGCTGAAATTCGAGAAGGCCGCCCGCATCCGCGACGAGATCAAGTCCCTGGAGAATCTGAACCTGTGCGGGAAGCTCAACGAGCACGTTCAGCCCGAGGTCTTCTACATCGACCCCAAGAAAGGCATGGCGGGGCTCAAGAAATTCTTCGATTTGCCGCAGCTGCCGCGGCGGATCGAGGGAGTCGACATTGCCCACCTTCAGGGAGGCGAAACCGTCGCCAGCCTGGTGCAGTTTATCGACGGCCTACCCTTCAAGCATGGTTATAAGCGCTACAAGATCCGCACGGTCAAAGGTGTCGACGACTTCGCTTCGATTCGTGAAGTTGTGAGCCGCCGGTTCCTGCGACTCGCCAAAGAGGGCGAATCGCTCCCCGATATTCTGCTGATCGACGGCGGCAAGGGTCAGCTGAGCGCGGCCGTCGCCGCGCTCGACGCGGTCGGGTCCAAGCCGCCGCTGGTGCTCTCGCTCGCAAAACGGGAGGAAGAAATCTACCTCCCGGGCGAATCGGACCCTAGGAAATTATCCAAGCATTCGTACGCGCTGCGATTACTGCAGTATGTTCGTGACGAGGCCCACCGCTTCGCCCAGCATTACCACCACATTCTGCGGCGAAAATCGACTCTGGGTGAATGAGAGGCAAGCCCACGGACGGCCGTCCGTGGGCGTCCGTTTGCCATTTGCGAATTTACGCGGATCGCTACAATTCGCCCCGTGAAAATCCGTAGTCGCCTGCTCACCAAAGTGATTGTCGTCGTCGCTGTAACGCTGACGCGCCTGCTCTTCAAGACGTGCCGTTTGCGCGCGGTGACCCAGGGGGCTGACACCAATCCGTACGAATCGACCAGCGAGCGACGGTACCTGTATTGCCTTTGGCACGATCAGATCCTGATGATGGTTTTCGGCGGGCGGCCGAAGAACATGGCCGGCCTTGTCAGCGGCCATCAGGACGGCTCGTATTTGGCGGATGCGATGAAGCTTATCGGCATCGCGGCCGTTCGCGGATCGTCGAAACGCGGCGGAAGCCGTGCGATGGGCGAGTTGTTACAGCGTGTTCGCGACTTCCACGTGGCGATCACGCCGGACGGGCCTCGCGGTCCGCGCCGCAAGATAAAAACCGGCATCGTGTTCCTCGCCTCGCATTCGGGACGGGCAATTATCCCCGGTGTCTACGCCTGCCGCCGAGGTTGGCGAATTCGCGGCAGTTGGACAGACATGATGATTCCCTGGCCGTTCACTGAAATTCACGCTCGGGGCGGCCCTCCATTTTTCGTCCCCCCGGGGCTCGATCGGGACGAGTTGGAGCGGTATGTCGAGCGGTTGGAGCAGGAAATGGCGCGGCTTGAGGCGTTAGTCACGGAAGCCGCGACGCCGCAGCGGTTAAGGTCTAAACCGGCGGCGCAGCCGGAATCGACTGCTCAAACTCGTTCCGCCGCGTGAGCGACTCTTTGCGATTGGCCGTTCGGCGGCTTCCAATGAATCCGCATTGCCCGGATTGATCTGCCGCGATATTCTTCGCTCCCCGCGGGCCCGGCCCGCTGTTGATTGACGGGAGGCGGCTTGTGGTTTCTTCGCATAAACCGATTGACGATTCGAGCACCTTCATCGAGCGGACGGGAATTCCCCGAAAAGTTCTCTCGCGACTGCTGGGATCGACGAAAATCGGCGTCGGCTTTCGCGTTCTTGATGTCGGTTGCGGGCGCGGCGATCTGGCGGCCTACTTCGGTTCACTCGGAATCCTTTACACGGGGATCGACGAATCGCCGACAAAAGTGATCGAGGCGCGTCGGGCCGTCCCAAATTGCGATTTCAGTTGCGCCTCTCCGACCGATCCCATCGCAGGACCGAAAGGCGGATTTGATCTTGTCCTCGTTCGCGACATGTCCCTCTTTCAAAAATCGCTTTTGTCCTCCGCGACACTTGCCGCGAGCGTGAAATTGTTGGCGCGCGTTCGTCCTGGAGGTTGCCTGGCCGTTCTTGCGCGAGTTGACGCGACCACTTCGAGTGCTGTCGGCCATCAGCTCTCTTGCTACGAGCGTCATGTCGGCTCTTTGCCGGGAACGGTTGAGCTGATCGAGCTGCCGGACAGCATAATTCTTGGAAGAGCGACTCGTTCGAGATCGGCCGAACAAACCGGCTCCGGTTACACAATCGCCGTGGTACGATTGCCGCTGCAGCCGATGAGCCAGGATGAATGGACACACGCCGCAGACTTTGCCGCAAGCGCCGCAGGCGCGACGTGCTGCCAATGGGCCGCGCGCGGAGCCGGTTCAGTCAGTTACCGCTCAAAGGCGGCCTGAATCGCCGTGTGGATTTGAACGACAGACGTGCCTTCCTATGCATATCTTCTTTTCGGTTGGTGAGCCAAGCGGCGATCAACACGCGGCCCATTTGATCCACGCTCTTAAACGCCGGCGACCCGATCTGGATTTCAGCGGTTTCGGTGGGCCGCAAATGAGCGCGGCCGGCTGCCGACTCGACTGCGAATTGACCAACCTGGCCGTGATGGGCATCTTTCAGGTTCTCCCCCTGCTGTGGACGTTCTATAAACTTGTTTGCCAGGCCGAACGGCTCTTTCGCGAAACGCGGCCCGACGCGGTCGTGCTGGTCGATTTTCCCGGCTTCAACTGGTGGATCGCCCGTAAGGCCAAGGCCGCGGGCATCCCTGTGTTCTATTACCTGCCTCCCCAACTTTGGGCGTGGGCCTCCTGGCGCGTGCGGCGAATGCGGAAGTTCGTCGATCACATCTTGTGCGGACTTCCCTTCGAGCCCGAATGGTATGCACAGCGGGACCTTGTCGCCGAGTATGTCGGCCATCCCTTCTTCGACGAAGCGGCTGAATACAAACTGGACGAGTCGTTCTGCGAGGAATGGTCCACGTCCGACCGGCCCATCGTCGCAATTTTGCCCGGTTCGCGGAACCACGAGATCAACTCGAATTTCCCGCTGCAAATCCGCGTCATGG
>CAYWOV010000605.1:0-3370 GCA_964459965.1 uncultured Planctomycetaceae bacterium
TCCAGAAACGATTCGACCTCGGCGAAGGCGACAATTTCGTCGAACTTGCGTCGGATCTCGCCCATCCTCATTCCCAGAATGGCCCCGTTGAGGAAAATATTTTCGCGTCCCGAAAGTTCTGGATGAAAGCCCGTCCCGACTTCCAGCAGCGTGCCAACCCGGCCGCGCACACGTGCGGCGCCTCGCGTCGGCCGCGTGATCCGCCCAAGAATCTTGAGCAGAGTCGACTTTCCGGCCCCGTTTCGCCCCACAATGCCGACGACTTCTCCGGTCTTGATTTCGAAACTGACGTCGTCCAGAGCCCAAAATTCTTGCGTCGTACGGGGACCGAACCGGCCCTTCCAGCGATTCCACATCAGGAGGCCTGCCTGGGTTCCGTCATTGCCCGCATCCGACTGGCCGTTTCGATTTATAGGCGTGGAAATGCGATATTGCTTGGAAAGCCGATCGGCGCGAATGGCAAGTGTCATCGTGGACCGTTTTGAGGGCGTTGTGGGCAAGGCGATCACCCCATTATAGTGGGACTTTTCGGGCTCCGAACAGCTGTTCAAATCACGGCACCTCCAGCGTTGGCATCATGAAGTCGGTTTTCCGCAAGTCCGGATTGTCGTTCCCATGAAGCGTCTCGTCCGCGACGCTTTTCGTCGGCTTTCGGGAAATGGACCGCGAAAGGCGCCGTCGCATTACGCGCAAGCTATTCTCGGCGGAACCCGGATGGTCGGAGTCGATGTGGGTGGGGCCCACGGCCTTCCCGCGCACTGGCGCGTCTTCGACGGCTCGGTCTTTTTTTACTCGTTTGAGCCACATCCGGCCTCGCTCGAGCGCCTGAAAGCGCACTTTGCCACTGGCGAATACCCCGCGTTTTATTGCGTCCTCGGCGATGCCCTTTCGGGGACTGGTGGGCCGCGGACGTTTTATCGCACAAACGAGCCGACCGGATCGTCGATTTTGGCCCCGAATAAATCGGTCGTCGGCCCGTATGCGGCCGACGCATATTTCTTTCCCTGCACCGAATCCACGATTGAAACGCGTCGGCTCGAGGATGTGCTCGAAGAGCGGCGTGAACCGGTGCTCGATCTGATCAAGCTGGACATCCAAGGGGCCGAGTTCGAGGTCCTCCAAGGACTTGGCAAGGACCGACTGAATTCCCTGCTTGTCGCTGAAATTGAGGTCGGGCTGCACGGGGCGTATGTCGGTCAAGGCGGTTTCGGAGAGATCGCCGCTCTCATGCGGCGACACGGCCTGGAATGCTACGACGTTCGCGTCGCCCGCACTTATCTTCGCCGCAACGGGCAAATTGACGGCTACCAGCGAGAGGTCTTTGACGTCTTTTCAAATTCGCCGACCGTCGCGGCCCGTGCCTGGGAGTTCGACGTCGTCTTTTTTCGTGCGATGGACAAGGTTTTGGCGACGCGTGATCCGGCGGTGGTAAAAAAATCAATCGTCGCCTTCTGCGGCTACCACTATTTCGCGGAGGGCATTGCACTGACCGAGCGGTCCGAGCAACTAAGAATCCTCTCCGCAGTCGAGGCCAAACACATCAAAGAGACCATCGTCGCCTGGCACGGCGACCTGAGCCGCCGCTTTTATGACGCTCCGCGACCCGTCTTCGATTCCATCCGTCGCTTTTTGGCCCGCCGCCATTGGGGCCAGTCATCGCGTTGGTCCCAATACTTGTGGACCGAGTATCCCAACTCCTAATTCGCGCGATCTGCTAAGCCAGGCACTACGGCGCTTTCGCACTCGGCGTTGGCGCGGAATGAAATCCGGGGACTTTTTTGGCTTTTTTGGGGCATAAAAAAAGGCGCGGGGACCCCAAAAAAGTCTGCAGCACGCCATTACTGACGGTGGGAGCCGCGTGGAACAATTCGAATATTGATATTGACTCAACCGGTCAAATTGTTTATGGTAGGGATTATGTAGAAGGTGTAGAAAGCCAGTAGAAATCCGACCGATCCCGCCCAAAAATCCGAGTGCCCGGCTACTTCTCGCGGCTGTGCTCGGCGATTAGGTCCACAACATCGTGGATCGTCTTAAGACGGATGGCCTCTTCGTCCGTAATGCGTGTCTTCCAACGCTCTTCCAACTCAAAACGCAACTCCAAAAGCTCCAACGATGCCAGCCCGATATCCTCGATGATCAGCGCCTCGAAGCGCGACGGCGACGGCCGGTGGCTCAAGCGCACAAACGAATCGCGGTTCGCGCCTTCAAATCGCGCCGAGACGTCTGCTGAAATTTGCACCTTATTCTGAATTCCATCGGCGATGACTCTTGACAGTCGATCGCGAGGGACTTTTAAATGTCGTTTGTTTGCTCGGTCGACTTCTCACCCATCTCAGGTCGACCTGTGTGGTTCGCACGTGACGAGAAAGCGCACGTTCGTGCCGGCGCTCCCTCCGGCGTTTGCAGTTCGCCTAAATTCGGTTGGGTGGCGTGATGGCCACCGCTTTCCGCGATTATCGCCGTTTGGCCTCTGCCGCCGCTTCGAGACCCGCGACGGCTGCGCAATCGGGGCCAGCTTCCGGTCCGCTGCGGCGAGACACTGCGACGTTCCACCGTTTAGGGCTGGCGCCCTTGGCAACGATTGCTCTCTGCGCGCTGGCAGCCTTTTCAGTTGCATCCGCGCCTGCGAGCCAGCCAGCAGCCGCCGACGCATCAAGCCCGTCTGCAGCAGGCAGCTTTTCATTCGACTTGTGTCGCGATGCGTGGCGACTCCGCGAACGTTCGACCAAGTATCTGCGCTTTTCCTGAGAGCCGCAGCAGCAGTCGGCGGTCTCTGCTGAAGTATCGACAGGCACCAACGGTGTCTTTTGACCGACGTGAGGAGCAACCAGCACATGGCGACCAATCCACCAAAACGGCAAGTCCCCGAGTGGACCGCCGATAGTGATGCTGTCGCGGTACGTCGTCGCAACTCTGGAGCAATCGGACCTTGCGGGGTTGGTAGGGGCCACCTAGAATGAGGCCGCGAGCACCGCCGGTTCGCCGTAAGAACTGTAGGGAATTGAAGTTTCGATGCGCGGCAACGGTCTGGCATGAAGCAAATCGCCGTTTTGGGCTCGACGGGCTCGATTGGTACCAACTGTCTGCAGGTGGTTGAGTCCCATCGAGAACGAATCAGGTGCGTCGCGATCGCGGCCAATCGGAAATGGGAGGTTTTAGCCCAGCAGGCGTGCCGGCATCGGCCGCTCTGGGTTGTCATTAACGATGAAAGTCTGCGGTCGACGGTTTCCCGCGACACGTTTCCCAAGGAGACCGAGCTGCTGTTCGGGGCGGCGGCCTTGGAACTGATTGCCCGCGAGCCGTCGGTTGAAATCGTGGTCGCTGGAATTGTCGGGGCGGCCGGCCTGCGGAGCACTTGGGCGGCGCT
>CAYWOV010000606.1:0-3365 GCA_964459965.1 uncultured Planctomycetaceae bacterium
TTTGAGACAGCCTCTAAGTCGCCATTGCGATGTTCGGCCCCTCTGGCCCCTTCTCGTGCCCCTCGCCCCCGTCCCACTCCCCTGATCCCTCTGCTGACCCAGCGTTGCGGCGGGAGCGTGTCGGCTCAAACGGGGAGGTTCGGGTGACACGCCGACTGGCGGCCGCTTCACAGATACGCGTCGGAGTTCCAAATTCTCAAGAACTGACGGCTCTTATCTCAGCACCTCATCCAGCCAATTGAAGACACGCCGATTGCCGATGCCGGGACCTCTTGGTTCGCGGCGGAGGTCGGCTTCGTCGCTTTGGGCGAACATCACCAGCTGTTTGGGCGCGGTCAACAGGTCGTGGAGCTAACGTGATTTGACTGGCCAATACGTTCGGTGGACCGGATCGGTGATCAGCCTCGGGCAGCGGGGCTATTGATCCACCAAGAGACGTCGGGACAAAACTGGGGATAAAATGGCCGGACAAAAGGCTGGGGTAGGAACTCAGATTCAGAACGAGCAGATGGCTGCTGGGTGAAACTCTCAAACGTCGCGACAGCCGCATTTTAACACATTCGGCCCCAAGAAAGAAGACCAGTTTGTATCAACATGCGGCGCTTGGACTTACGACGAGAGTCGTAAAGCGCGATGGAAGAGGGCAGGGGGAAGAGGACAGAGGGGTCGGAAATTCGGGGCGCGGGGCGGGGGCCGGGGGACGCCGGCAGACGGTGCGAGAATTCGGCGCGCGGGAAGCCGGGCGGGGGTGAGAGGACAGCCTTGGCTGACGGCCCTTCGGGCCGGATTGCTGCAGCGAGCGGGAGATGCGCTGCACGGCGTTCCTAAGCGGGAGCGTCGGGAATGATCGAACACGGGCGGCCCGAAGCTGCCGCCCGCGGCACTCCTTCCTTGGCCCGCTGCCAACGCGGAGCGTCGGGTTCCCTCCGCCCTCTTCCCCCTGCCCTCTCCCCTCGTGAGAGAACGAAGCAGGAGCTTCGCGGATTGGAGTTCCCAAACGGAGTTTGGGAACGAGGGAGAGCGTTCCTAAGCGGAATTGGGGAACAAAGGGTCTCAATGCGGGAGAAAAGCGGGGCCAAAGCAGGCGACCGGCACCGCCTCGTTGGAATCGTGTCCGCGGGACCGCGTCATCGAGGACAAGGCGACGCGGAGCGTCCGATCCCCGCTGCCCGCGTCCCCCAACCCACCCCTGTTGCCCCGATTTTCCACTCCCTCTTCCCTATGCCCCCTCCCCTCTTCCCTCGCCCCACACCCCTCGCCGACTTTTTTGGGGTGGTAGCGACTTTTTTGGGGTCGTCGCCCCTTTTTTTACGCCCCAAAAAAGCCAAAAAAGTCTGCTCGGCGGGGCGTCCCCTGTGACCTTCGCGTCCTTCGTGGTTCCACCTCCGGTGTGGCTGTACGCCCCGCATAACCCGTGCGCCGTGACCGGGAAAATAGCGCGTTGCCGTTTTTTGGGGATTGACGGGGGTGATTCCGGTCAAAGGCCGGGTTATTGTGGAATGTGCGCCTTCGGGCGCGATTCGTTCGAGGGAGCGGCAGCCTTTCGCCAGGGACGGAAAGTTTGCAAACCGTCCTCGCGGAACATCTCGCATGGCGCCTCCTCGCTCGGCCTGGAAGGGCTATCTCAAAATATCGCTCGTCTCTTTCCCCGTGCAGGCCTACGTCGGCTCCAGCGGCGAATCGCCCGGCATCCGGCTGAACCAGCTGCACCGCGGGTGCCACAGCCGTATTCGCTATGCGAAAACGTGTCCGATTCACGGCGAGGTGCCGAACGACGAGATCGTGTCGGGCTACGAATACAGCAAAGACCAATACGTCGAGATCGATCCGAGCGAGCTGGCCAGCTTGCGTCCCGAACGCGATCGGGAGATCAACGTCGAGACCTTCGTGCCGCCCGACGCGATCGATCCGGCTTACCTGGCCGGCAAGACTTATTACCTGCTGCCCGACGGCAAAGTCGGCGAGAAGCCGTACCAGCTGATCTGTGCGGCACTGGAGGCCGAGGGCCTGCACGCGGTGGGCCGGATGATGATCACGACCAAAGAGCACGTCGTCCGCATGCGGCCGCTTGACGGTGTGCTGACGGTCGAGCTGTTGGAATATGCGGCTCAGGTCCGCACGCCGGCCGACTTCAAGGAGGATCTCGTCGACACGCATCCGACCGCCCAGGAGACCAAGCTCACTCGGCAGTTGATCGCATCGCTGTCCCAAGACACGGTCGACCTGAAGGATTACGCCGACGAGTACACCGAAAGCGTGCGGAAATTGATCGAAGCGAAGGTCGAAGGCAAAGAGCTGGTTGCCCCGGCACCGGCGGAGGAGCCGCAAGTCGTCAACTTAATGGACGCGTTGCGAGCCAGCATGGCGAAAGCGAAGAAAGTGGCCGAGCGGCCGGCGCGGCGGAAAGCGCCGAGCGTCACGAAGCGACCCGCCGCAGCCAGCAAACAGCCCGCGGCGCGACGGAAGAAGTCGGGCTGAACGGCCGCTTGAGGCCCGGCGCGGTCACCGGTAGACTGGCCGACGCCGGAGGGTTGGTGGAGTTTTTGGTCTGGGGAGTATTGGGATGGAGTCCAGCCTCGTCGATTCGCCCATTGAGGATGAAGCGGCCGGTACGCGCGGTCGCTACTCGCGGCGCGAGTTGGCCGAGCTGTCCCACACTTCATCCCGCCGCATTAACGCTTGGATCCGGGCCGGACTGCTGGCAAGCGCCGAGTGCGACGGCGCCAGCGAATCGTTCGGCTTTCATCAGGTGCGAACGGCCAATTTGCTCGCCAGGCTCACGCGAAACGGCATTGGCACGGCCCGTCTCAAGCGGATCATCGAACAGCTCGGGCGTCGCTTTCCCAATCCGCAAGAGGCCGTGTCGCAGCTCGAACTTTTCGCCGGTTTGCTGGTCATTCGTGACGACGACCGGCTGACCGCCCCCAACGGCCAACTGCTGCTCGATCTCCTTCTCGACGGAAACTCGACGCCCACCATCGCGCTGCGACTGCAGGCAATCGATTCTGACGAGGGCGCAGGGGCGCTGTTCGAGCAGGCCGTGTCGTTGGAGCAAGCAGGCGATCTCGACGGGGCCGCCCGTGCGTATCGCGAATGCCTGCTGCAAAGCGGGCCCGACGCGGTGACGTGTTTCAACCTCGCCAACGTGCTGGATGATTTGGGCCAAACCGAAGCGGCCTGCGAGCGCTATCGACAGGTGGTGGAACTCGATCCGCAATACGCGTCGGCCTGGAACAATCTCGGCCTCGGCTTGGCGAAGTTGGCGCAGCATGACGAGGCGCTCGAAGCCTGGCGGCGAGCGGTGGAGATCGACCCCGATTGTGCCGACGCCGTCTTCAATCTGGCCGACGCGCTGCAGCAAGCAA
>CAYWOV010000607.1:0-3357 GCA_964459965.1 uncultured Planctomycetaceae bacterium
GCGACGGTGACGCCGTCAATTTGGATGTTCACGCTGCCGCTGATGTCTCCCTGCGTATCGACAGTGCCTGTTCCAGAACCGCCCGGGATGGTCACCGAGATCAGGCCATCCTTGATGACCGCCGTATAGGCAGTCGCAGTGACGGGCGAGGTGGTAATCGTGCCGTTGTTATTGACGACGCTCGTTCCGCTATACGTGCCCGTGTAATTTCCGTTGTAGAGGGCAAGTGCCGGAGGAGCGATCGTGAACGTCAGCGGAGCACTTTGAGTGTTGCCGTAATTGGGATTGGAGCTCGTAAATGACGCCACCACGGTGTATGTGCCGGCGTTCGAGGGGGCCGTCGACGAACCGGTCCCACTGACCGTGCTGCCCAGATAATACGTAAACGTCGAATTGCCACTGACCTTCGCGCCTCCCACGCCGGTTACCATGGCAGTGGCTGCGAACGGATTGCCGTTGTACGTGCCGCCGTTGTCGACGGCCACAACCGTCGGCATTGCCGCGGCGATCTTAAACGTCACCGGCGCGCTCGATGTGTTCGAGTAATCGGGATCGTCGCTGGTGAACGACGCGACCACTGTATAAGTGCCGGCATTCGTGGGAGCGGTCGACGAACCATTCCCGCTCACGGTGCTGCCCGTATAGTACGTATACGTGAAGGTACCGCTGACCGTGGAATTGTTCAGGCCGGTGGCCGTGGCGTTTGCCGCGAATGGGTCGCCGTCGTAGAGTCCGCCCGCATCAGTGGCGACAACGGCAGGCTTGAGCGGGCTTACCGTGAACGTCACCGGGGCGCTCTGGCCGTCGACGTACATTGGATTTGTCGAAGTGAACAGTGCCACAACGGTGTAGGTGCCGGCGGTGGTTGGCGGAGTTGTGGAACTCGGCCCAGTCGCCGTGCTTCCCGCAAAGTATTCGTACGCGTATGTGCCTGTGACCGATTCCCCTACCGCGCCGGTGGCGGTGCCGCTGGCCGGGAACGGATTGCCGTTGTAGACCCCGCCCGCGTCACTCACGGCGACCGTGGGGGTAAATAACGGAACCGTGCTGATTTGCGTGGTGAAGGTTAACGTCATCCCATCGACCAGGTACTGCATCTGAATGAAGAAGGCGGTGGCCCCCGATGACGGGAGACTGACCTGCGCGACGTAGTTGCCTCCGCCCTGGTCTGCCAGCACTGAGCTGGTCCAGCCGGCCCCGAACGTTTCCAGCCGGAAGTCCCGGTTGTTCGGGTTGGTCGCCTGCCACATTAAGACCGAGGTCGGCGTGCTGACCGTATTCAAATTGATTTCCGTCCCGCCGTTGGTCACGGTCCACGTGAATTGCGGCAAGGCGGTCCCGTCGATCACGGCTTTCTCGAAGTCGATTCCGCTCGTGTAAGCCGCAGCATCCAGCGAGTGGTCGGTGTTGGGAACGTAATCCAGGTAATTCTCGCCCGGCAGGCTGCTGAAGTAGAACTGGGCGCCGGGAGTGAAGAATTGATCCCCCGTCGAATCGATCATGTACTTGGGGATGTCGTAGGTCGGCCGGTTGATATAGCTGAACGGGTCGATGATCTGGTCGAGCGCCTGGCCTTGCGGCGTGTCGAGACTGGCAAACGCGGTTGCATACGGCTCCACCGCGGTCGAATCGCCCTCGTAAATGTCCTGTGTGACGCCGACGTAGGTGTCGAGCTGATTGGCGATGTTCTCCTCGAGATTTAACCCGTCGAAGACATAAGGCACGATCGCCACGATGCGATTATCGACAGCCGGCGTGAGCCAGGTCGTCCACCCCCGCTTTGATTGCCCGGTCACAATAAAGTTGTCGACGGCCAGCGCGCCGTTCGATTCGCTCGTAACGAAGGACTGCGTCGCATTCATGGCGGCGACCGCGCTTTTGACCATCGGCAGCAGGATCGGCCAATCCTGTCCGTTGCCGTCCAGGAATTGGTCTAGCGTGTAGGCAACGAGCGGGTCTTCGGTCAGCGGTCCCGTGCCCGAAAAGCTCTCCGGTTCGTTCGGCACGGTCGGCAGAAAAACGGTAATCGCGTTGGCCGTCGTTGCTGTTTGGACGCTGTACGGATCGGCCGACGTCGGTGGCGTCGAGGAGTTCGAGTCGGCAAGCCCGTCTTCAATGTTGAGCACAGCCGTTTTGGATGTGACGTTCGTGGGAACGACGATCTGCAGCCAATGCTGCCAGACTTCCGAAACCCCGGGTGCCGGGCTCCACGTCTGCGATGTCAGATTCACAACGTAATCGGTGTACCCCGCGCCGGGGATCACGCTGTTGAGTGAAAATTTGTAAGAAGAATCGGGCGCGGCGACGTAGGTGTCGAGCGCGGTGATTTGTGATGGACTGAGCGTCGGCAGCGTCGAGGTCGATGCCGTCAGCAGCAGACGATCCTCAAGCGCCTCGATGGCGGCAATCGGCGCTGGAAAAAGCAAGCGGTGATAGACGGCCTTGAGCCGGCGACGGGGCGTGCGGCGAAGCAGGTAGCTGTGGAGAGGTGTAGTGAGAACGGAATCCACGAGACGGGCGCGCCAGAGTCCTTGCCACATAGTCGTTTCCCGGTTCAAGAGAAATACGAGAAGGGCGCCCGCTGGTCGAGGATCGTAAATCTCAACTGAGGCAAAATCAACCCACAAAATCGTCGTGAAGCCTGTTCTTAGCCTCGTTGTCGTGGCGAATCGCTTTGCCGTATTCTGATTGTGCGTCCCCCGTCGCCAAACGCACACTTCGAGCCACAGCCATGAGCATCTCCGTTCCACCTCAGGAGAAATTAATGTCGAGAACGTCCGAGTCGTTCTTGCACTGGGTCAAACGGCATGTCGGCTGGATGGCCGAGTCGCCCGAGGGGAGTCGCATCGTCAATTTGGCGACTTCGGGGGTGCAGACGCCGGCGACGGGAACCTGGTTCCAGCGAACGTGCCAGGAGCGCTTGCCGGATGTGTTCGCGAGGATGACGTCGACCAACGAGTTCGGATTGCCCGAGCTGAAACGGGCGATTCGAATCAAATACGGCATTCCAAACGATCGCGAGATTTATCTGACGGCCGGCGCATCGGCCGGCTATCGTCTGGTGTGCGACGCGCTTTTTACCGGCCGCAAGGATGCCGAGGTGCTGGTCGAGTCGCCGACATATCAACCGTTGGTGATTTTGCCGGAGCGGGTCGGAGCGAAGGTTATTCCCGTCTCGCTTCCCATCAAGCGGGCGGCCGGTGACATCGTCGCAGCGTTCAGCCGCGCCCTCCGGCCGTCGACGACGGCAATCGTGCTGACGAACTTGCACAATCCGACGGGAAGCTTTCTCTCGCGCGACGAGCTGGGGGAGCTGGTGCGCGCGGCGAAAGCCGTTTCGCCGGCGGTCACCATCGT
>CAYWOV010000608.1:0-3349 GCA_964459965.1 uncultured Planctomycetaceae bacterium
ATCCCATGTGCAGTTAACTCGCGGTTGATCGCCGTGTGCAATTCATGAATCACACGGGTGCGCTCGGTCAGATTGGGAAGGAAGCACCGCAAGACGAGGCGAAGACTCGCTTCCCCGAACTCCTCGAACGACGCTGTCGGAGCAGGATCGCGAAGCACAGCCGGATGTTCGTGTGCCGACTTGAGGAGCATCTCCCGCGCCATTTCCGTGTCGGAGCCGTAGGCCAGTCCGACGTTGATGACGATCCGATTAATCGTGTCTGACAGCGTCCAATTCAAGGTGCGACCGGTGATAAATTCCTTGTTCGGGACGATGAATTCCTTACGGTCGCTGTCCGTGATCGTGGTCGCGCGGATGCGAATGCGGCTCACGACGCCGGTAACGTTTTCGATCGTGACCATATCACCGACGCGGACCGGACGCTCGAACAGAATGATCAGTCCTGCAATGAAGTTGGCGAAGATCTCCTGGAGACCGAATGCCAGACCGAACGTCAGGGCTGTGGCCAGCCACTGCACTTTCGCCCACCCGATCCCGATCGTGCTGCTAGCGGAGGCCAGTCCGACCACCACAATCGCGTAACGGGCCAAGGTGCTAAAAGCAAAGCGGCCGGCCGCGTCGACTCGAAGGCGCTCCAACACCGTCATTTCCAAGAGGCCGGGAATGTTTCGGACCGCAATCCAGGTGAGCGAAATAATAAATGTAGCAACCAGCAGGTTGGCCAAAGTAATGGGCACGACGCGGTCGCCGACGGTTGTGCTCCACCCCAATTCAAAATGGTTGAGAATGCCCATCGATGGAAAAACATCCAGCCAAATCCGCCACAATCCCACGAACAGCGTGCTCAAAATGCCGACGTTCATCAGTGTCCGCGTCTGGGCGCTGAGGGCTGCCAGATCAACCTTTTCGGCCGGATCCGCGTGGACCGCCGCCAGTGCAGAAGCATCGGCCGAGACGGTCGACCGCAATTCGGTCACCCGCCGCTCTTTCACCTGCTGGATGCCCATGAGCCGGCGGTGAATGAGAATCCACCGCATCAAGAGGGCCCGCGCATAGTAGCAGGCCAGGATTGCCAGGACCGTGAGATAGAGCCGCCAGACAAACTGCCGAGCCGTGTAGTCGTATCCTGTGACAACCAGCAGCGAAAGGAATAGCGGCGCGCCGACGCCGACTGCGCGGCAGGCGACTTGCAGCCGGTTGACCCAATCGTCCTGGCCGTGCGGGATCAGTTGCCGCACCAGTTGAGAATGTGGTCGCAGCACGCGAAAGTGGAAAATGGCGATGGACACAAGGCCGGCGAACATCAGCATCCGTTCCAGCGAGTTCCGCAGCCGGTCCGGGTCCGACGAATGCAGCAATTCCGTGACGAATGTGAGCGGAAGGCCGACGATCATGAGCCAGCGCGCATCTTTCGCGAGCATCTTCACGGCGTCTTGCGACCATCCGAAATGCGCGGCCGCCAATCCGTCCGGGCGGCACGTTCTGCGAACCAGGTCCAAAGGAAGAAACAGCAGCGTCGCGGCGAATAGCCCATCGGAGACTGCGGAAGGGAAGTCGATGTAGTACGCCGCCGCCGCTAGTCGCCAGGCAACGTACCACACAATGCTGGCGGCAAGCGCCGACGTAGAGAGCGTCAACACAAATGCTCGGGACGTCGGGAGAAACCGCGTGTAGTTCGAGCGATGTGCTTCTTGTCCGAGCTTGCCGATTTCAGAGTGAAAACGCCTCCGCGTGTACCAGAAGATGGGGATCAAGAGCATTAAGCCGATCGGACCCAGCGGATTTGACTGCGCATCGGATGCAAAAGCGTCCACCACCTGCTTCCAGTTTCTTGGACGCACGAGCCAATGGATTGGCTTGCCGCTAAAGAGGTCCGAGGCCGCCAATGGTCGGCTGCTGCGGATCCACAGGACGCGCTCGTCAATGTAATCCGCATAGGCGTCGATCAGTTCGATCAGCCGACGCTGCGTAATGACCAGTTCTAGCAGAGTCTCATAGTAGTTATTAAAGTTACGTGTCAATTGGTCAAGCAGTTGCTGCTTACTCTCTAGGATCTCTCGAACGGCCTTCTCCAGCGTCTTGCGGTCAGCATCGCTAATGCCGGACGGGGCCAGCGCCAAAGTCTGCTGAACGATTGGGTCTGGATTTGCAACGGTCGATCGGACCTCGTCGAACTCGTACAGTTTGAATTGCGTCTCATCGATCGCGTGACTGCTGACTTCGACATTGCGTTGAAAGTCCGCAGGGTCCGGCAACTTCGTCCGTTGCTTTCGTAACAGTTGGCCGATCGTTTCTGTTAATCCGACTCCCGCAGCTTTTTCTCTCGTCTTGATGAATTGTTCCCGCAATTTTGCGTCGAGATCGCTGGCTTGCTTCAAATCGCGCTCAGCCGACTCAATGGGCTCGGTCAGGTGCTGCAATTCCTCGGCCAACCGCGTGTTTTCCTCCGCCAGCGCCTGCAATAAAGGTTGCGCCCCGTACTGCGCTCGCCGTGCTTCAGCGACTGCGCGTTCGGCTTCCAAACGGCGGGCTTTATCCAGTGATTCGGTCAATCGTTTTATTTGCTGTTGGGCAAGTGCGATCTTCTGCGCGAGCAAATCGCGTTTGAGCCGCACGAGTTCGACGGCATCCTCTGCCTCGTAACGCGCCAGTTCGGCCTTCAACGCGGGCGTTTCTTTGTCGATGCATTGCAAGCGAGCTTGAAGGGATGTCCTCCGCGCCAGCGTCAGCGCAGCCGGTTCGTCCTTGGGGGACTCTGCGCCAAGTTGTTTTCGCAGGTCGCGTCCATCGATCTGAGCTGCCAATAGCAACTCTCGAATCTCCTTGCGGCGGTTTGCGCGACGATTCGGCTCTTTCTCAAGTGCCCCTTGCCTCTTTAAAAGGGGTTCCAGCGACGTGCGGGCTTCGAGCAGTTCACTTTCCAGAGCACCGACGGTGCGGTCCTCCGGTTGCTTGATCCGACCGGCCGCCTCCAACAGTTCCGTACTTTCTCGCAGGCGTTTTTGCTCCGACTTTGCATCAGCCGCAGCTTGCGATGCCTTCGCCGAATCGCTCTTCGACTCCTTTTCCTGCGCGACAAAGTTCGCGGCCGCGACGAGAGCATCGGCGGCCTGCCGATAGAAGTCGAGGACCTTGGTCCGAGTCGCGTCATCCAAGTCCTTGGCTTGAGACGCGTCCTTCTGGCGGGCCGCAACAATATCTGGGGTGACGGCTTCCGTCTTTGAGGCGGCCGGTGTGGACGTCGTTCCGCTTTGCGCGAGAACTGGCGCCGCGCCGCACAAGAGCCAGACGGCGGCTATTCCCGCGGCGATAAACCGGGGCGCACTTCGGTTAGGCGGCCGCACATCCC
>CAYWOV010000609.1:0-3348 GCA_964459965.1 uncultured Planctomycetaceae bacterium
GTGCCTTGGCCGATCGAGCGACCAGGCTGCTGGCCGCCTCCGTCGATAAAGACCGCGCAAAAGTGATCGAGCGGTATCACTCCGCCCTCTCGCTTCACGGCGACGCCCAACATGGACGCCAACTATTCGAGAAGACGTGCACCGTCTGCCACCGGCTCAACGATGTTGGGCATACGGTCGGGCCCGAACTCGTCGCGCTCACCGACAAGTCCCCGCAGGCACTTTTGGTCGCCATGCTCGATCCGAACCGGGCCGTCGAACAGAAGTACGTGGTCTATACAGCCGTCACAAACCAGGGTCGGCAATACACGGGGATTCTTGCTGCTGAAACGGGGAGCAGCATCACCCTGCTGCAGCAGGAAAATAAGCAAACCACGGTTCTCCGCGGTGAGTTGGAGGAACTTAGTAGTGCGGGCAAATCCCTCATGCCGGAGGGTCTTGAGAAGGACCTCAAACCGCAGGACGTGTCCGACATCATGTCGTACGTCGCTTCGACGGGCCCCAGCCGCAAGACGTTTGCGGGAAACAAGCCGACGATTGTGACCGTTTCGCCCGACGGCACGTTGGAGCTCAACGCCACCAATGGCGAGATCTATGGCGATTCGCTCGTTTATCAGCCGGCAAAACAAAATCTCGGCGAATGGCACAGCCCGGACGATCGGGCGGTCTGGACGGTCGACGTGCCAAAGTCTGGTCTGTTCACGGTCAGCGTCCATTACTCATGTCGCAACGATGCGGCGGGCAACCGCTTTCAATTCGAATCGCAGGATCAGCGAATAACGTCGCGCGTTGAGGGAACCGGAAAGGCGTGGGGCGTTTACTTTCCGGTCGAGATCGGCAAGATGCGGCTCAAGGAGGGGAGACAACGACTCACTCTCCGCGCCGCCGATCCGATCAAAGGAACCCTGGCCAATGTGCAATCGGTCCTGCTCATCCCGCCCGAGTGACATTTGGCTGTACAAAAAAACGCCCTTGCACGCGGAATGCGTTGCAAGGGCGTCTGATTGCTGAATGGGCTCTTAGTAGCCTTTTCCGCCGCCGTAACCGCCACGGTCGCGGCCACCGCCGCCGCCACCACCATAACCGCCACGGCCTCCGCCACCGCCGCGGCCACCACCGCCGCCTCCACGGTCTTCGCGGGGACGAGCCTCATTGACGGTGAGTGCCCGCCCGCCGATCTCTTTGCCGTTCAATCCGGTAATCGCGGCCCGCGCCTCCTCATCGCTGCCCATCTCGACGAAACCGAACCCCTTTGAACGGCCTGTCTCTCGATCCATGATGACTTGTGCCGACTGCACTGACCCGTACTCTTCGAACAGTTCTTGCAGCTTGCTGTCGCCGGTGTCGTACGGCAAGTTGCCCACATACAATTTCTTACCCACTCAAAGCTCCTTCACTAAAACGGACATAAAACGGTTGCCGCGGCTCAAGAATCAATGTCGAGAGTCCCGGAATTTCTAAGAGTCAACCTGGGCGCCGATGGGCTGCGGTTCGTGCCAGGGACAATCCAGGAACCACGGAGCGTCGGTTGAACAGCCACCACTATACTTAGGGTAAGCGGCACTCCACAAGCAAGAAGCCGGGTCGGACGAAAAACCGACCGAGACCGGGGATTGCGGTGAGGAAAAGACCAGCCGTGCAGCCTGAGGGGATGGCGCCATTCAGGCAATTATTTTCGGATCTTGATCCGATACCGAATCTCACCGATTTCACTTTCGTTCACTCGATATCCCTGTGCTGAAAGGCAACCGGTCAAGATCGTCGAGACCGGGCACGGACGGTTGCAAGAATCGCTGTTCCAATTCGATAGAGGGACGCAAGTCGACGAGCGGCCGCGGAAGCGCACTCAGCGCCCAGCACAGATTCGGACAGCCCGGCTGCGACTGATTTTCCTTGGTTCTCGAGTATTGGCTCACTGGTTTGTTCGCTTTTGGCCGACTCGTTGACGGGGGTATTCGACAGCTATATCCTGAAATTTCGTCGCGGCTTTAGTGAATTGCAGCCGTGATGCGTTCGACCCCAGCCTTTCTTTGAGGGCTGTTAAATGCAGCTGAATCGACGTAATCGTTGTGCTCTTGGTTGGGCGGTCATTGCGATCGGAGCCGTCGCCGCTAACGCCGCCGGTCGCGCAGCCAATGCCGATGACCTCAAACGAATCATCATCCTCGAGAACGGAAACTCGCCGTTTTGGGACGCCGCTCGAGCCGGCCTGCAGGATGCTGCAAGGGAACTCAAGCTGAAACAGGCTGGATTGCGAGCCATTCTGGAAGTGAACGACGGTACTCCGGGCGGCCAACTCGAAAAGCTGCAGCAGTTCAACAGTCAGTCCGACATCGTCGGCGTCGGCGTTTCGGCGCTCGACGCTGATAATGTGGCCGTCGTCGAAGAATTGCGCAAATTGCAAAAGAAAGGCGTTCAGGTCGTCACAGTCGACTCGGACGTCAGCAGAGACAAATTCCGCGACTGCCGCTTTGCATTTATCGGTACCGACAACCGCGTCGGCGGTCATGAATTGGGAGTTTGTGCGAAAGGGCTGCGGCCCTCCGGCGGGGGATACGTGACTTTCGTCGGCCGGACAGGCGCGCAGAACGCAATTGAGCGAATTGAAGGCTTCAAGGAGGGAGCAGGGCCGGCGTTCAAGTCGCTCGATGCCATGGCAGACGACACCGACCGGGTCCGCGCTCGCGACAACGTGCGAAACGCCATCCAGAATCACAAGGACAAACTCAAGACGCTCGTGGGGATTTGGTCCTATAACGCGCCAGCCATCGCCGACGTCGTCAAAGAACTCGGCGTGCGGCAGGATTATACAATCGTGGTTTTTGACGCCGAGCCGATCGCAATCCAGCAAATTGTCGAAGGACAGATCGATGCCATGGTCGTACAGAATCCGTATCAGATGGGTTACCAAAGCGTCCGATTGATGAAAGCACTCAACGAGAAAGATCAGTCGACGATTGACAAAATGCTCCCGCACATCGGACAGCCCGGAGGAGACGTCTACGACACGGGTCTGAAAATTGTCGTGCCCAACAACAAATCGCCGCTTAAACGCGAGTCGTTCGGAGCAAAGACCGAGTTCCTCACCCTCGACACGTTTAAGCAATGGCTCGCCCGCTACAGCCTCGAAGGGTCATAACCGACGATGGTCGAGCTTCCAACGGCCCATCGCGACCCGTTCCGCTTTCTACGTCGACATGAACCGAGCCTGATTCTTGCGATCGTGGCTGTCATCGCCCTGACGGCAGTCTTCGATTCGCAGCACAATTACTACAATCATCCTTGGACGAGCTGCGTCCAGATCGCGCGGCAATCCTCCCTTCTTGGAATTTTCGCCCTCGGCTCGGC
>CAYWOV010000610.1:0-3347 GCA_964459965.1 uncultured Planctomycetaceae bacterium
TCGAGCTTCCTTTCACGCCTACGATCGGACCTCTTCCTTGTACACCTGAAAACCACCCTTGGTGTAGTTCGCCAAGGCGCCCGGATGGTCGTCGGTGCAGGTGTGAAGCCAGAGGCGTTTGGCATGATAGCTCCAGGCTTTGTCGAGGGCCATTGCAGAAACTAACTGCCGCGGCCCATTGCGGAATTGACGAGGCGTTGTCCAATCGGCACACCGCGAAAGTGTCCGCCAGCGTGATTAATTTATCTTGAGTCCAGATGGTGCGGGTGCAAACTCCCACTGGGACTGTCCGTCCCGCCGGGCGACTGCTTTAGTGTTTGCCCAACGCACTAACGATGCGGCATTCCGGGAGCGATTTCTGCAGTGTGGCAACGCCGGCGGCGGTGATCTTGGTTCCCGTCAAGTCGAGCTCCTTGAGGCCCGCCAGTCGGGCCAAATGGGCCACCGAATCGTCTGTGATGCCGCTTGTCGCCAGCGACAGACGTTCAAGCCGGAGAAAACCGCCCGATTCGATGAGCAGCAAATCCAGCGAAGGGCAGGCGACCTCCAACTCCACGAGTTGCGGCAACCGCTCGAGCAGAACCAGGTCTTCACCGCGAATTTGTGCCCGGTTGAGCACGAGCCGCCGCAAGTGCCCGAGGTTTCTGATCTGTTGAATGTCGTCCGTCGACACGCTGTGATCGGAGAGATCGAGCGAAACAAGCTCCCTGAGTCGCGGATGCGCCAATGCCGACAAGACTTCGACGAGCGGAGTCTTCGTCCCGGCCAAATTCACCGCCGTGACGGCGAAGGAATCGAGCGGAAGATCGGCCTCTCGTTGCAAAACGTACGGCGCCGAATCCTCGCGCCGGCGGACGGAAACGGTTCCGCCCGCCTTGAAGACGGCGCGGGCGGCCGTCACGTTCGGTTCGGACCATTGGAGCGTCGCCCGCGGAAAGGCCCTTTTCAGCGAGGCGAATCCTCGGGCTGATACGTTCGTTTCGGACAGGTCAATGTCGTTCAAGGTCCGCACCTGCAGGATCGTGGCCACGCCGGCATCGGTCACTTCGGTCCGGGGAAGATGCAGGATCGAGAGATAGGGCATTTCAGTGATTCCCAGGTTGGTGAGCCCCTTGTCCGTAATTGGCAGACCCCCCAGATGCAGCTCCCAAATGCTCCGGCCGCGCAGGCGGCTGAGTCCGGCATCGGTGAGTTTGGTCCGGCTCAAAATGAGCGTCAGAGTGCGATCGTTGGGCAGATCGTGAATTGATTGCACCGACGCGTCATTAACCAGAGAGTCGTGCAGCCTGAGGTAAAACAGTTGCTTCAAGTCCTTCAAATCGGCGAATCCGGTTCCGGTGACCTGAGTGTAACTCAGGTTCACGACCTGCAGCTTTTTCAGTCCGGCGAGATGCTTTAACCCGGCATCGGTGATGTTGAGTCTCCACAAGCTCAGCACGCGAAGTTCCGTCAAGGCGGCGAGTTTCTGTAAGCCGGCTTCGCTGATTTTGGTGTCGCCGAGGTCAAGCTCCTTGAGATGGACGAGTTTTCCGATCGATGTCAGCCACGAGTCCGTCGCATCGGTCTGCGACAAATTGAGTTCCTTGAGAGTCGTCGTCCGCTCGAGCGTTTCCAAGCCGGTCCTGGTGACGGGCCTCTCGCGGAGATCGACTTTCAACAGACGCACATCGCCCTCGGGAAGCTTCTGGCCGGGTCGAAGAGCCTGTTCCTTTCCGGCTGCCGCAATGGTGACGACGCCGCCCGTCGCCAGGGCCCATTCCGCGGCAATGCGATCGCCGTTGGCGGGAGGGGCCGTGCCGGATGCGGCCGGCGCCGCAACTGTCGGCGCAATTTTCTGTGGTGAATCGGCGAGGGCGCTCTTCGTGCGCGCCTGGTATCGCGCGATTTCCTGCCGTACGTTGAAAACCCGTTTTCCGCCGCGGGTGATCGTCACCGCGTCGCTGTCAAAGCTCATCGGCCCCGACGCCTCGTTGACCGTGACGTGAAAAATGTGGTCGCCGGCCGCCAGCGTCATTTCACGCCGGGCGGGGCCGTCGCGGACGATGATCGACGAATCGTCGACCATGACCTCAATCGCCGGATCATCAACCTCGATGACGACGACGCCTCGATTCGTCGCGATCCGGAAAATCTGCAATCCGAAGAGCATCGAGCCGGCGGCGAAGAGCAGGCCGGCGGCAAACGCCACCCAGAGAGGCCGGCGCCAAGACGGTGGGCGGAGACTGCGATCGGCCGTCGAGAGGACCGGCGCGACTCCACCGGTTTCCGATTGCGCCCTCTCCGAGGCGGTGCCCTTCAGGGAATCGAGTGACTCGATCACAGCGGCGGCCGAGGCGGGGCGCTCCTGGGGATCTTTCTCCAGCAGTTGCATCGCGAGCTGCGAAAACTCGCGCGGAAGCGAGGGATCGACCTCGTGCGGGGTCTGCGGCTGTTCTTCAATGACGGCCTGGATCGTTCGGATCAAGCCGTCGCGCTGAAAGGTGCAGACACCGGTCGCCATTTCGTAGAGCACGCAACCCAAGGAGAAGAGGTCGGTCCGCACGTCGACGGCCCGTCGTCCCGGATCGGCTTGCTCCGGCGACATGTAGGCCGCCGAGCCGAGAATCGTGTCGGGGTTTGTCAGCTTGACGTCGGCATTGACCTCCCGCGCCAAGCCGAAATCGAGAATTTTCACCCGGTCCGTTCCCTGCTCCAACCAGATGTTGCCCGGCTTGACGTCCCGGTGGATCAGTCCCTTTTCATGCGCCGCCGCCAGCCCGCCGGCGATCTCTTTGCCGATGCGCAGCACCGAGGCGAGTGGAAGACGGCGGACGGCCGCCAGGCGCGATTCCAGCGATTCCCCTTTGAGCAGGGGCATCACCAAGAAGGGAATGCCGCGGTCTTCGTCAACCTGGTAGATCTCGATCACATGGTCGTTTCGCAAGGCGGCCGCCGCTTGAGCCTCGCGCAAGAATCGCTCTCGGTTCTCGGGGTCCGCGGCAATCGCCGGTTTGAGCCCCTTGACGGCGACCTCGCGTTTCAACTTTTCATCCCAAGCGGAGAACACCAGGCCCATCCCGCCCTTGCCCAAGAGACTTCGCACGCGGTAAGGGCCTAATCGGCCCAGTTCGTCGCTTCCCGGCTGCGGCGGTCGCAGAAGCGCGCGGTACTCGACGCTCTGGAGATCGATTGTTCGATCACCGGCCTGGGGCCTGGCCGATGCCTCTGCGCGCGACGAGCTTTTCTGTTCCCAGAGCGATTTGAGCCGGGCCTGCACATCGATCAGGGCCGACGGCGGCCCCTCGTCCGCGGCGCCTTCCGTTTCGGGGATCGGCCCAATGACTGTCGCCACGGACGCAGCCGTATCG
>CAYWOV010000611.1:0-3346 GCA_964459965.1 uncultured Planctomycetaceae bacterium
GCGCACGCAGCGGAACCCGGCGGTTCGCCGCTGCGGTCGAGCGACGAGCCGTTGCCGGGTCTTGTCTCGGCGCCCCGTAAAATACCAGGATTCGGCCGTTGGCAGTTGGCTCGCAAGAACCCGCGGGGCGGGATGCTGGCAGTCGCCTGGAGGGGAGACGGATCGCAGATTGCCTTTAGCGATCACACGTATGTGCGGATCTGCGATGCGCAGTCGCTCGAAACGAAGAGCATCCTCGTCGGTCATGCCAGCGAGGTGACGGGTATCGATTGGAATCGCCGCACGAATCGCCTGGCGTCGGCCAGTTGCGACGGCACCGTGCGGATCTGGTCCGTGCCAACCGGGACGGCCGACGGCGTTCCCGAGAAAGTACTGCGGCCGGAGGCGGGCGAAGTCAAAGCGGTCGCCTGGACGAATGACGGCGCCCGGCTGGCGGCCGCCTGCGGCAAAGGCGTCGTCTGCGTTTGGAACGCCGACGGGACCGCCAAAGCGACGATTAACGTCTCCAAGGCGGCGGTGAATTGCGTTGCCTGGAGTCCCGATCAGACGAAACTGCTCACGGGAGACAACGACGGGCAGGTCAAGCTCTGGTCGGCGGACGGCAAGCTCGTCCGCGTTTGCGACGGATTTCTGACCCGCGTGTCGGCCGTCGCTTGGAGTGCCGACGGCCGGCATTTCGCCTCGACCAGTTACGGCGCGGAGGAGCCCAACACCGAACGCCATCGTTCAGACGCGCGGATCTATGCGGCGGACGGCTCGACGTCGGCGACGATCGCCGGTCAAACGCCCTTCGGCGCGTTGTGCTGGAATCCGGACAGTCGTCAAATCGCCATTTACGACACCGAGGAGACCGTACTCATTTGTGACCTTGCGGGTGCGGAAGTGGCCCGCCTGCCGGCCCAGGTCAATTCGATGACGGGCCCCAATGGCATGGCGTGGGCCCCCGATGAAGGCGAAATTGCCGTCGGCGGCATCGGCATGCTGGCGGTCGTCAATGTCGCCGATCGATCGACGCGAAAGTCGCCGGGCGGTCGGCAGGCAAGTCTCACTTCGCGGCCCGCTCCGCTCGGCGTCGCTTCGCCCGACCCGAAAAAATGGCTCCTGCGGCTTGCGAACGATGAACCGTTCTCCGTCTGGACCGCGGCCGACGGACAACGGGGCGCGAAGTTACCCCATCCAGACGACGCCGTGATCAGTCAGCCCACTTGGAACCCGGCCGGCGATCAAATCGCGTTCGTCGAACTACCCGATCGGCTGTGCGTTTGGCGGGTTGGCGCGCCCGCGACGCGGCTCGTGCTGAAGGCCGCAAACCGCATCGAAATTATTGCCTGGAGTCCGGCCGGAGACGCGCTGGCCTCGCTCGATCAGGCGGGAAATCTGCAAGCGGTCCGAATGGACGGGGGCACCATTTTGCAGCACCAGGTCGCTCCGCCTGCGACCGCTCCACAACCTCGAATCGGCGCCAACGATTCGCTCTCGCAAGTGATTTTCCGCGGCGACGGCAAAGCGATTGCCGTGGTCGAGCGTGAGACGGTGCGTGTCTTCCCTCTTGACGGGACGGCCGAGCGGCCTTTCCCTTTCGAGACGCCGATGTCGGGAGGCTGGAGTAGTTATTTTTCGTGGTCGAACGACGGGCTGCGGATGACGTCCCTGCGCAAGCCCGGCCTACAAAACTCCCAGCTCGTCACCTGGCACCTCACCACCGGTAAGCGGGCGACCGTTAGCGAATTCCCTGACGAAATCTCGGCGATCGACTGCAGCCCCGACGGGCGACTGGCGGTGCTCGGGTTCGACAACGGCTTTTGGCAATTGCGTCGCCTCGACAATCCCGCGGAAACGTTGCTCGAATCGGAGCCGGCGCCTCATACCGGAAATCTGCGTTCGGCCGCCTTTGCACCCGATAGCCGCCGATTTGCCACCGGAGGTTGGGACGGCCTGATCAAGATTTGGTCGATCGATGGCACGCTCAAGCAGACCTTGTACGGGAACGAGTGGCCGGTCCACCACTTGAAGTGGAGCAGCGACGGAGAACATCTGATCTCAGTCGACCGCGACCAGACCACGCTGCTCTGGTCGCTCAAAACGGGACGTCCTGAGCTGACGCTGGAAACGTCCAATGGCGCCGTCACGCTGCTCACGCGGGACGGTCGGATATTCGGACCCCCGCCGGATCGGCTCGATGCCGAGTTCCTGGGACTTGTCG
The DNA here is from genome assembly GCA_964459965.1 of uncultured Planctomycetaceae bacterium. Classification (GTDB taxonomy): domain Bacteria; phylum Planctomycetota; class Planctomycetia; order Planctomycetales; family Planctomycetaceae; genus DASPSM01. Next base: position 2,204 of record CAYWOV010000611.1, read on the forward strand.
AGAAATCGTCCGGAGCGATGGAACTCGTCGGCTATGCGGACTTCCTGGAGCGAATCAGCCGGCACTGACGCGGCAAAATGATGCGACCACTAGCTGCACAGGCGGCATTGTCGTCATATCCGGAACTGTCAGGGCCCAGTTTGTAATGTGAGGCGTGGCGTCGCGCTCGGTGGGAACTATCGTTGAAGAGACCTTTCTGTCTCCTTGAATCTGTTCCACCACCCCATCTCGTATTTGTCCACCGTGCCTGCAGTAGGCACCGGTTTGGTTTCCGAAAGAAGTGGGAATTCGGCGATGCGAACTGTTGAGCTTGAGCAAGAATTGAGTCCTGACGAGACGATCGACTGCGACGGGAGTCCGCCAGAGAGCGTCGGCGACAGCTACCTGGTGCTTCCCTGTCACTGTGTGGCAAGCGCCGATTGGACGCGCGTGTTTGCGACCGTAAGGGAGGACAGCGGCGGCGATCGAGGGTTTTCGTTCATTCACGATCAGCCCATCAACGAGCCGCGTGCCATTATCGGCTGGTACCAGGAAGCCGATCGGCCGTTTATTCTTTGCACGCTGCGGAGCTGCACGCCGCTCGAGGACGGGTCGTATCGAGTTCGGCTGCTGGTCGACACATTGATCCGGCTCGAGCCGAAGGACGTCGAGACCATGCGGCAAGTGCTCGCGGAGCGAAGCACAAACAGCGGTCGTTGATCTGACGTGCCGTGTCTGCGCACCGCAACTGAGCGATGAGGTCAATCATGGGAAGCCAGGCGACCCTCGAGGAAATCGCTGAATCGATCGATCGTTCGGCGTTGGACGAGCCATCGGACAGGCTTCGCAATTACCTGGCGTCGCTGCCGCCGGCGAGGAAGGTCTCGGATCGGCGGCGCAGCGAGCGCTATTCGGTCATTGCCGATGTGGTCGTCGTGCCGCTCGACAAGGACTTTCGCCCGGCGGCCCCGCCTTTTATCGCGTGTTCGCTCAACGTGTCGGCCGGCGGCATGTGTCTGTATCACTCGGAACCGGTCGACGCGACATTGCTGTACGTGGAAATTGCCTCCCCGGACGCGCCGGGAATGAGTGCCCGCATGCAGGTTTTGCGGCAGAGGCGCGTTGGCGGCTATTTTGAAGTTGCCGGCCAATTCCTGTCGGATA
>CAYWOV010000612.1:0-2881 GCA_964459965.1 uncultured Planctomycetaceae bacterium
GACGACACGCACAGTTCGACTCGCGATGTCAGTGGCCGCGGTGGTTTTCTTTGTCGCCCTTGCGGCCCGCGCGGACGAATTTCCCCCCGAGCTGACGCGGTTTGAGCCGGGTCCCATCAATCCGGTCTTTACGCCGGGAGGTCCGGGCCACTGGGACGTCAAGCTCCGCGAGCGCGGCTGGATCCTGCGCGAAGGCACGACGTACCACATGTGGTACACCGGCTACGACGGCACGCGCGAGGGCCTGAAGATGCTGGGCTACGCGACCTCACCTGATGGCATCCATTGGACGCCCGATGCAAACAACCCGGTTTACCGCGGCCACTGGGTCGAAGACATGATGGTCGTCAAGCGCGGGTCGACGTATTACATGTTCGCCGAAGGGCAGAACGATCACGCGCAACTGCTCTCGTCCCCGGACAAGATCCACTGGTCGTGGCTCGGTTTTCTCGACATCCGCATGACCGACGGCAGACCGATCGCGAAAGGCCCCTACGGCACGCCGACGGCCTGGTTCGAGAACGGCCACTGGTACCTCTTCTACGAGCGGGGCGACCGGGCCGTGTGGCTGGCCCAATCGAAAGATCTCAACGTCTTCACCAATTTTCAGGACGTGCCCGTACTCACTCCCGGGCCGGCCGACTACGACGGCAAATACATCGCGCTCAACCAGATTATCAAATACAAGGACCACTATTACGCCAGCTACCACGGTTCACCGGGCGGGCAGCGGCCCGTTTCGTGGTCGAGCAACCTGGCAACCTCGACCGACCTGATCCATTGGAAGAAATATCCCGGCAATCCCCTGCGGCCATTGACCGAGAACCGATCGAGCAACCTGCTCATCAACGACGGCAAAGGGTTCCGCCTGTACACCATGCACAACTCGGTGTGGGTCTTTTTCTCGACCGCCAAACCCGCGTCGCCCGCCCCGTAAATCGCCAATTGCACCCCGGATCGCGTTCGGTACAATGATCCTAAGGTGCTAACAGTTTGACATTTCCGCCAAAACTCGTTTGGCCTGGATTCCGCAAACAAATCTGGTGCAGTTTGCCGTCTAAAGATTGCTCCAGTCCAAAGGATCGAGGTCCATGGCTTCCCGGTTTGCGGTCCCATCTACCGTTGGCGGCTGGCTTTGCGGCGTGCTGATTGCCGCCTTGATCGCGGTCGGCGGCTCATTGACCGCCTGTGTGGCGGGAGAAATTCCCGCCCCGGCCGAACCGGTCATGGCGCTCGCCTCCGAAATCGACCATCAGATCGCCGCCCGCTGGAGTGAAGAGCAACTCGAACCGGCACCCGCGGCCGACGATGCCGAGTTCTTGCGGCGCACGTATCTCAATATTGCGGGGCGGATACCCGCGTGCTCCGAGGTGCAGTCGTTCCTCGAAGAGACGCAAAGCGATAAGCGCCGGACCATCGTCGATCGTCTGTTGGAGAGCCCGGCCTATCCGACGCACTTCGCCCGCATCTTGCGGGCGGCCATCGTGCCCGAGGTCAACACCGATCCGCAATTGCAATTCCAGGGAGCGGCGGGCTTCGACCAATGGCTCAGGCGGCGGATCGCCGAGGATGCCGGCTATGACCGCATCGCCCGCGAGCTGCTGACCGCGCCTGCCGGCGGGCAGGGTCCGGGATTTTACTTTGTCGCCAAAGGCGGCAAGCCGGAAAACATCGCGGCCGGAGCTTCTCGTGTCTTCTTGGGTGTACGGATCGAGTGTGCCCAGTGCCACAATCATCCGTTTGCCAAATGGAAGCGGGAACAGTTCTGGCAGTTCGCCGCCTTCTTTGCAGGAGTGGATCGTCCGGCGAATGGGCGCGTCGGCGATGACGCGCACTTGTCGGAGTTGAAGATCCCCGGCTTGGAAAAAGTCGTGCAGGCGAGTTTTCTCGACGACGCTCGACCCAATCTGAGCAGCGATCGGAAGCCGCGCGAGGCGCTGGCCGACTGGATGACGGCCCCCGATAACGCGTATTTCGCTCGGACGGCCGTCAACCGCATTTGGGCTCATTTCTTCGGCACGGGCATCGTCGATCCGATCGACGATTTCGACGAGTCGAACCCGCCGAGCCATCCGCAGCTGTTGGACGCGATGGCCGCCGACTTTATGCGGCAAAAGTGCGACGTGAAATTCCTAATCCGCGCGATCTGCGCGAGCCGGCCGTATCAATTGTCGAGCCAGCAAACCGATCCCCGCCAAACCGACCGTCGCTTCTTCGCGCGGGCGGCCGTCAAAGGACTCACCTCGGCCGAGCTGGCCGCCAGCCTGGGCCTGGCCGTCGGCGAATTTGATGCGGCCGATGAAAACGCGATGCAGTTGCCAGGAGCTCCCGCCAACACATCCACCTTGCGGGGAATGGTCAACGAACTCTTCAAGAACGACAACACCGAGCCGGTCGACGCCGAAGCGACCATCTTGCAGGCGCTGGCCCTGATGAACAGCACGGGGATCGATCAATCGACGGCCCCGTCCCGCGGCAACACGTTGGGCGCTGTTCTCGACAGCCCGTTTCTCGACACGGCCGGCCGCATCGAAACACTGTACCTGGCGACCCTCAGCCGGAAACCAACGCCGCAGGAGTTGTCGCGGCTGGTGAAATACGTGGAGTCGGGCGGAACGCACAGCGCGTCGAAGCCCAAAATGGGCAGCGTCTTCCAACAAATGATCACCACGGACCGAACGAAATCCCGCGGCGACAAAGGCGTCGCCCTCGGGGACGTGTTTTGGGCGCTGCTGAATAGCAGCGAGTTTTTGACGAATCATTGATAGAGGAAGGGAAGAGGGCAGGGGGAAGAGGGTAGAGGGCAAAACAAAACCAGACCAGACACACGCTTCGCGTGCGTCGTTCACCCTCTTCCCCCTGCCCTCTCCCCTCTTCCCGG
>CAYWOV010000612.1:2891-3331 GCA_964459965.1 uncultured Planctomycetaceae bacterium
GTTTTGGGCGCTGCTGAATAGCAGCGAGTTTTTGACGAATCATTGACGGAGGAGAGGAGAGGGAAGGGGGCATAGGGAAGAGGGTGCAGAGCAAAATCAGACGCACGCTGCGCGTGCATTTTTCTGCCCTCTTCCCTCTGCCCTCCCCCCTCTTACCTCACCGCGGAGCGGCTCCATGTGGACTCGACGCGAATGGTTGCGGATGGCGGCGGGGGTTTCGTTTTGCTCCGCTTCCGGCTGGATCGAGGCGCTGGCGGCCGATACACGGCGGCACCCCGAGCGCAAGCGATCGTGCATTCTGCTTTGGATGCCGGGCGGGCCGAGTCAGCTCGATACGTTCGATCCGAAGCCGGGGCATGCCAATGGAGGGCCGTTCAAGGCGATCGCGACGTCGGCTCCTGGGGTGAAGATCAGCGAGCACCTGCCCAAGCTAGCCAGGC
>CAYWOV010000613.1:0-3325 GCA_964459965.1 uncultured Planctomycetaceae bacterium
CTACCAACGGCGGCAAGTATGTATTCCGCGGACGCTTACGCTCCAAGCCAGATTCCGGTGTTCTGATTCTCGTGATGAGTTTCCTAGACATCGGGATGTTCGAGAGGATCGAGTTTTGGTCTCGGCCTGCGGAGTATCAAAAAAGGAACGCCTATTTGTGTTTCGACAGCGGCGTAACGGAGATCAGCGTCCTTGCCTGTCTCCTCGTGGCTGTCTCATCGTTGTTGGCGCGTCCATCCGATTTGCGTCAACGAAGCGAAGGGGCGCATCCTTCCACTGGAGTGCGTAGTCGATGCCGATCCGTTTTGCAGATTGCACGGCCGGTTGATCGTCAGGATTGTCAAGGAAGTGAAGCTGCGCTCCGGTCAGATCAAGGCCGTTTTGCAGCCGGGTAATTTGCAATGCGCGTGTGAGCCGGCCGGGCCCCGAGAGATCCGCCTTCCAGTTATCGAGCGGATCAGCCGCTCGGATCAGCACCGCCTGGCCTTGGCCTGCGGCGCCTGCGACCACGTTGAGCATCTCGTGCAGGCCGTAAATCAAGTACACGTAGGCGCGCCCCGGTGGTCCGAAGAGGACTTCAGTTCGCCGCGTTCGTCCTTTCGATGCGTGTGACGCGAGATCGTCGGGACCCAGGTAGGCCTCTGTCTCGATGAGACGGGCCCGGAACAGCTTCCCTTGCAAGCGCCGCACCAAGATTTTTCCGATCAGTGCCCGGGCAACGTCTTCGGCCGGTCGGTGGAAAAACGACCGAGTGAGCCTCTTAACGCGCGAACGTGACCTCCTTCCGGCGGACTTCATTTCAAATTCGACTCCTGCCGAAGTTGTTTGCACGGCTCGACCCTGTTCAACAAGAAGAACGCTGCCCAACAACAACTCCGATGATACTGCCCCAAAATGCGGCGAATCAAACCGACGTTCTTCGGTTCTCTTGCCGGCGCGGCCACATCAGGCCTCTTAAACGTCTTGTTCGGGAACGGCGGCCGCGAGAAGTTAGCTTCATCTGCTCATGAGCCGGGCACGCATCGCGTTGCTTCTGTCGTCGCCGACGGTTGTTCGCCAAATTGTCAATTTTTCGACAATCTGTGCTGGAAATTGGCCCCGTGGCCATGCGAGTCTGTCAAGAAGGGCCAAATCGGTCGACAATGCCTATTTGGCTTGGTTGCTACGTGTCAGGATAGGCTCATGAACGGTCCACCCACGACCCAAACAGTTGATTCCGCGTCTCCGAATCCGGGTGTATTGCCGACGTCCTCAGCGAACACCTCGGCACCGCCGGCAAAGATGCCCGAGAAGAAATGGTGGGAGCCGTCTTGGCGGCTCGCGCTGCTGGTCGTGCTTGGGATCGTGGTCGTGATGTTTATCGCTCGATGGGCCATTCATCGAGCGACCTCCTCGATGACAGACGATGCTTTCATTGAAGCCCACATCGTCAACATCGCGCCCGAGGCGGTGTCCGGTCGCCTGGTTCGTTACCTGGTCGATGAAAACGACCGCGTCGAAAGCGGACAGTTGCTCGCTGAGATCGATCCCGTTCCCTATCGCGACCAGGTCGAGCTGGCAAAGAGCAAGCTGGACGGCGCGCAGGCGGAACTGCGGCGTCAGCAAGCCGCCCTGGACCGGCTCAAGCTGGAAGTCCCAATTCAGATTGAGATCTCTCGGCGCACTTACGCCGCCGCGCAGGCGGACCAGGGCCGAGCGAAGGAGGCGCTCAAACTTACGATCGACAGCGTTGAAAAAGGCGTCGACGAGGCCCAGGCGGGTCTGGCGGCGGCCAATGCCGATCTCGTCTTGGCGCAGGAGGAGTTCACACGGTTTTCAACTCTCTACAAACAGGACGCGGTGCCGTTGCGACGCTCTCAAGAGGTGACGCGGTCCCGGGACGCCGCGGAGGCACAGCGCCGTTTGGCGGCCGCCAAGCTTGCCAAGGCCCAGGCCGAGCGGACGCAAATCGAAGTCGCCAAGCGGACTCTGGAAGCCGCCGAAAAATCGGCTCAAAAGGCGGCCAAGGGAGTCGACCTGGCCGAGACCGGCAACGCCCAGATCCGAGAAATGGAGCTGCTGACGGACCTCAAGAAAGAGAACGTGACTGAAGCGCGGCGGGCATTGACTTCTGCCGAGGACCAGCTCAAGTACACGCAAATTCATGCTCCGTTTCCCGGAATCATCGTCAAGCGTTACCGTCACCTTGGCGATTTTGCCTCCGCCGGGGTTCCCATTCTGAGCATGTACAATCCCGACTTGATGTATGTCACCGCGAACCTGGAGGAGACGCGTTTGCGAGGCGTCGCTCCCGGAAACGAGGTCGAGCTGGAAGTCGACGCCTTTGCCGCGCCGTTTCGCGGCCGAGTGGTTTGGATCGACAAATCAACGGGGGCGCAGTTCGCACTCTTGCCGCGGAACGTCGTGTCGGGTGAATTTACCAAAGTCGTGCAGCGCGTGCCCGTGCGGATCCAGATCGAAAAGGACGACCGCTGGCCTCAACTGCGCGCCGGACTTTCGGTCCGCGCGACGATCGCGCACGGCCCGGGCGACCAGGACTGGGCCGATCGCGCGGCTCGCGAGCAGGCCGAAATCGAGACGCGTTTTAACCGCGTGCCGCAATGACCTCGTCGCCAACGACGTCGTCGCAGGCCCCCGCGTCCAAGCAAGGGGTCGATCAGCCGTCCACGCAGTCGCCCTGGTTGGCGGCGATCCCGATCGTCCTCATCCTGCTCACGGTTTACCAGACGCTCGTTCTGACCGACGTAACGTCCGACGTGATCCGCAAGGGGATCGAGGGCGACAAGTACGCCATGATTTGGACCAACGTCTGCTGGGGCGTCGCGACGTTGTACGGGGTCTTTGCCGGCCTGTGGGCCATGCCCCGCTTCGGCGCACGGATCATGCTGCAGATCGGACTGGCGTGGTTCGCACTCGGCAATCTGCTGTGCGGTATGGCGGTCGACGTCCCCACACTTTCGGCAGCAAAGCTCGTCGAAGGCATCGGCAAGGGGCTCGTGATCATCCTCTGCCGTTCGACACTGTATCGGCAGTTCGATCGCATGGTCATCGTGGCCATCGGCTTTTACGGCATCACCGCTTACGCAACGCGTCCGACGACGCCGCTTGTGACGGCCCTCATTAATGATGCCGTGTCGTGGCGGTGGATCTTCTGGATCAACGTCCCTTTCGCACTCCTGGCGATTCCGCTGGTGCGACGGTTCATCAAACCGGATCGGCCGCCAAAGCCAATCCGGCTGCAAATTGACTGGTTGGCGGTCACGCTGCTGGCGGGCTGGGCGGTCAGTCTCGTGTTCTGCTTCGGCTGGTATCGCAAATGGGGTGG
>CAYWOV010000614.1:0-3324 GCA_964459965.1 uncultured Planctomycetaceae bacterium
CGCCTCCATGTGTTCGCCGACCTCGCGGATATTCTGGGCCGGAACGGCATAAGTCTCGCCTCGATCATCCAACACGAGGCTCCGGAAAGAGAAGCTGGCGAATCGATCGTGCCACTGGTGGTAATGACGCATCGCACGACGTACGGTCGCCTCCTGGCAGCCGATGCCGAGTTGGACAGTCTCGACTCGCTGCGCGGCCCGCGCGTGCGCATGCCGGTCGCCGACTGAGGTTTCTGGACCATCTTGCGCTGAAACGCCCGATCGTCGGGCGCTTTCAGCCTTTGGCGGCCCATTCCGGGCGCTGGCGATCGCGCATCGGCTGCTGACCTAAGGGCTTGATCCAGCAGCCTTTGTGCATACGGACGGAAAGCCAGCACAACGTCTCTCGGCTCCCGCGGATTTCTCGTCTAAAAAAATAACATTTCGCGCCGATTCCGGTTCAAGATTTCAACTTCGGTAGCGAATAACCAATCGAACGGCCCATCGAAGGTCGATCGGGGCCGGCAGTTAGGAGTAAACGTCTCTCGTCCAAATGCGAAAAATGAGGGGAGTCCAGCGATGTTAAAGAAAGCCATCTTCGGAACGTGCGTCGTGGCCGCGCTCGGCGCACTGGTTCTTGGAAAAGATGTTTTTAGCTACGGTCGCACAGCCTGGTCGGCGACGCGTGACGCCGTCAAGAAAGAGGTTCCATTGGAATTTCAGGTCCAGCGGGCCCGATCGGCGGTCGAACAATTGGTACCTGCGATTCACACCACGCTCAAAACCATTGCCGAACAGCAAGTTGACATCGAGCAGCTGAATCAAGAAATCGCTCGCCGCACCGACGATATGCAGAAGCAAAAGGAATCGATCCTCACGCTCAAGCAGGATCTGGAGACCGGACAGGCGACATTCAAATATGCGAACTTCACTTTCACGTCCGATCAGGTGAAGCGCGATCTGAGAGTGCGTTTCGAGCGGTTCAAGACCGCCGAGATGATCCTCTCGCACGATCAGCAGATTCTGGGATCGCGTGCGAAAGCGCTCGCAGCCCGTGAGGAATTGCTCGACAAAATGCTCTCCCAGAAGAAGGAACTCGAAGCCAAGGTCGAACAACTCGATGCACGGCTGCAGACAATCCGTGCCGAGCAAACGGTCAGCTCGCCGGGTATCGACGAGTCGGCTCTCTCGAATGCCAAGCGGTTGATCGCCGAAGTGAACAAGCAGCTCGACGTTCAGGAAAAGCTGCTCGACGCAGAGGGAAAATTCGTCGGCCTGATTCCGGTCGAAGTCAAAACCCCGGTCGATTTCGGCAACCTGACGGCCGACATCGACAGCTACTTCAAGAAGTCGTCACCGGAGAAGCCGGTTCAGGCTCAAAAGCCGGCCCCGGCCGTCGTCAAAACCGAAGGACCGAAGACCTGATTCGGAGCTTTCGCAGCGGACTGGAGACGGACGCCGGTCGCAACGGGTCCCCTTCACGGGGGGCCCGGTTGCGGCCGGGCCAAAGGAGTGCCGAGTGATGAGTGGCGACTGGCGAGTGACTGACGCGAAACGATTCGCGTGCAATCTTGACTCGCCATTCGCCACTCTCCACTCACGACCCTTTAATCGTGTGAACCGTTTTGCCTTCCGATACGTTAGAATGATCTGAAGCGGAGAGGAAACAGTCTAACCGGCGTGCCGTAGGAGTTTGTGGGGAACACAACGATCCGAGCGCGGCGGTTGAGACGTTTTCGGGCGGACTACGGCGATGCCGACCGGTTTCTTATCCAGCAGGGGCTCCGCTTTGAAAAAGCCGCCAATTACTAATGGAAGCGCGGCGGCCGAGTGTTTCTATCTCTGGGTCGACGGTGTCGGGGCGTACCAACTTTTTACAGGCAATCGAGTGACTGTGGGCGGACCGACGCGAGAAAAAGAAATGGCCGACCTGGTCCTCTTGGCCAACTTGTCGCGCAAGCATGCGACATTTGTCCGATCGGACGAAGGCTACCTGCTTGAAGCTCACGGTGCGTGCAAAGTGGCCGATCGGGCCGTCGAGGGACGCACCCATTTAAATACAAATTATCGCCTCGAGCTGGCCTCGGGCGTACGGCTGCGATTTCGGCTCCCTTCGGTGCTGAGCGCGACCGCAGTCATCGACTTTATCAGCGATCACCGACCGAGCCGCAGCATCGACGGCGTCATTCTGATGGAACAAGCGTGTCTGTTGGGGCCGACCGCCGACAACCATGTTGTCTGCCCCGAATGGAACGAGACCGTGGTCCTCTTCCGAAAGCCCGAGGGTTTTTGGTGCAAGTCGCAATCGCGAGTTGCAATCGACGGCCAATGGTCGGAGAGCGGCGGTCCGGTGAAACCCGGGAGCTGCGTCAGCGGTAGTGACTTTCAGTTTCGCCTAGAGCGTTGCGGGTGAGGGCCGTTATGCTGGACTTCGTTTTCAACAGCATCAGCTTTCTGGTGTCCGGAGTCATCTGGCTCGCGCTCACAGCTTTCATGATTTGGATGATTCTCGAGGCAGCGACCAAAGAGCCTCGAGAGGGAAATGAACGATTAATCTGGATCATCATCACGGTGTTCGTGCCCTACTTGGGCGCTATCGCCTATTACCTCGTTCGCCGGCCGGAGCGTATCCGGGCTTACGGAAGTTGACCGTACGGACGAGGCGGACGAGCGGAATGCCGCGTGAATCATGAAATTCCTTCAGGCGACACAAGCTGGTAACTGCCATGACGGTCCAAACGTTGAGCCATCCGAACGACGCGCCCCAACCACCCGTTAACGGCGGAAAGTCGATGAAATTCACCTTTCAGCCGGAATCCAAGCCACTCGCCGGCTACACGATCAAGCGAGCCATCCACCGCGGCGGCTTCGGCGAAGTTTATTACGCTCTCACCGACGCGGGCAAAGAGGTGGCCCTCAAGCTGCTGCGGCAGCACTTTGACGTCGAGCTTCGCGGCGTTACGCAGTGCCTCAATCTCAAGCACCCGAATCTCGTCACGATTTTCGACATCAAACAGGACTCCGACGGCGAATACTGGATCATCATGGAGTACGTCGCCGGCAAGAGCCTCTCGCAGGTTCTCGACGCATATCCCGATGGCATGCCGCTCGAGGACGTCCGCAAGTGGCTCGCCGGACTGACAGACGGACTGAGCTTCCTGCATGACCGGGGAATCGTCCACCGCGACTTGAAGCCGGGAAACGTGTTCCTCGAAAACGGCGTCGTGAAAATCGGCGATGTGGGACTTTCCAAATTCATTTCAGAGAGTCACCGCAGCGCTCAAACGCAAAGCGTCGGCACAGTCTATTACATGGCGCCTGAGGTGGCCCACGGCCGTTACGGTC
>CAYWOV010000615.1:0-3315 GCA_964459965.1 uncultured Planctomycetaceae bacterium
TGAGAGAGTTGACGGAGAATGGAGCTTTAACCTTCATTCTCTCCTTTGCCTCGTTCGATTGTTGCCTTGCTTGGTGCCGTGGTGGCTTGGTGGTGAAAAAAGCATTTCCGCGTCCCCTTTCTCGCACCCAGTTGCTGTTCACCGATCAGTCAATTTTCGTGCTTCGGCTTCGACTTTTCGGGAGCGGAACCGGCGTCAGTACGATCGATAGTTGGGCTGCCGCCTCCGCATCGGCAAGGCCATGAGCGGCTTGAATGGTTTCGGCTCGGACCCAGCGCGGAAACGGCGTGATTTCGAGCTTATGTTTTCCCGACGGGGTATGAAACTCGTGGATGGCCGCCAGCCGTGGGGCGCTGAACCGCGTGGCAAGCCGTACAACGGCCGGCCACAAACTTTGATGGATGTACGTCACTTTGCCGTCGACAAGGCGGCAGACCAACACGTCGCCGGACGCGCGGACCGCGCGGGAACATGCAAAGATTTCGTGCGATTTTGGATGAGCCCACCAACTGCCGCGGATTGGCTCGCCGGCAATCGCCTCAGCCAGGTTCGGCACAGGGCCGCGCGCGGATTCAAGCACGACTCCCTTCGCGCGCACGAAAGCGATCGCCTGCTGCGGTGTCATCGCCGATTCTCGACATGCTCGCATTCAAGAATGCGCGACCAACTGTTGGCTGCGGACTGTCTGCTTGATGCGAGTGTCATTCTACCAGACGACGCTCTCGCCGGTTCATCGCGTCGTAGGCACGCGCCGTCACGTGGGCAGTGACGTGCGCGGTTTGGAGAAACACAAGCTCAAGAGACTCAGCAAAAGTCCGCCCACGCATGACCACCCAAACCAATCTCCGTAGCGGACGTACAAAGTCTCTTCATGCCTGACCGCGGAGGGGGTCGCCAGAAGTGTCGTCATCGGAGCCGCGATGCTGGGGGCTTCCGCAAGAATTCGACCGCGTGCATCGCTGACTGTCAATTGGCCTTGCCTGGCCGTTCGCACGATCATACAGCCGCATTCGACGCCGCGGAGGATGGCCATGCGGCTGTGCAACCAGCCGTCCGACCCGAAGTCCCACGCCGGCACAAGCAGCATGCTAGCGCCGCGGGCCCCGTACTGACGGCTCAGACTCGGGAAGTCCATGTCCTTGCAGATTTCGATTCCCCACTTCCCTGCCGGTGCGTCAACCAGCTTGATTTCTGTTCCTGGCACGTTGAGGCGTTCAGCGGGCAACAAGGGGTGTTGTTTGACGTAGGTGGCAACCGCCGTTCCGGTCGATGCGTACAGGCGTGCTTCGTTAAAGCGTGCCGTCGCTGTCTCGCGATCGACCCCGACGAGAATGTTGACTCTCACCGAAAGGGCGGCGTCCAGGAAAATCGCGTCGAGCTTTTTTGTGCCTGCGTCGGACAGTCGAGCAATCTTTTCCGGCAGCACAGCGACCGAGGGTTCTGGACCGTGGATCTTGCGGGTCACTTCGTCGGCATATCGCTGATAGAGCGCGAGAGCCGAGTCGTCGTTCTGCGGAGAGATGTCGGCAAACTGGTCACTGGCAATCAGAGCGACCTTCACAGGCAACCTCGGCCCGCCCGCAGTATCAAGTCGTTGGAACCCATACGTGAAAACAGCCGCAAAGAAGATCAGCACGCCGGCAAAAAGCAATTGCTTATGCTCGCGCCGGCCATGACGACTCAAGAGCGCGGCGGCTGTCGCGGGGACAAGGAGCAGGCAAAAGCTAATCCCCCAAAGTCCGACGATCGAGACCACCTGGATGATTGGCAGAAAGTCTGATTGGGTATAGCCGAGGTTGCCGAACGTGCCGTTTGCCGAATTTTGGGCATAGAGAAACTCAGCGGCGACCCACGCAGTGGGAACCGAGAGGGCCGCCTGCCAGACGCCACCGCGAAGGACCAACGCCCGGAACAGCAACACGGTTAATCCGAAGGCTGTCGCAGGAAGAATGAATAGGAGGGGAAAAACCGCGGTTGAAATCCCGACGGTCCGCGCCTCATCCCAGATATTCAGGCTGCCCAACAGCCAGGCGAATGCAGCAATTGTGAAAGACACCCAGGCCCGCATGCGTGGGGCAGCAAAGAGCACTGGCAAGGGCGCGACCCAGGTCAACCATCCGAAAGGCTGAAGGCCGGTGCCAAAAAACAACAACACCGCCGTTGCGGCCAGAGAGGCCATCGCAAGGAACGGCCAACGGTCCAAAAATCGGTGGAGCGTCATCGCGAAGGCTTTGCGTCTGGTGAGCCTTGGATGGGGGCATTCATGTTCGGGCGAATGCCAAGGGATGCTTCGGCTGGTAGAGGCCGACGTCGCCACCGCCCGGAAGTCGGAAGTGAGTGATTGACCCCCATCTGGCTTCCCGCAATTCCGAACAATGGACACCCTTCTCCGCGAGTGCCGCGATCTCGGCCTTCAGATCGTCACACATCAAATAAAGTTCGTGCCCGCCTGTCTTTTCGGCGGGATGAACGGCCACTTCCGCCGGTGGCAGTGCGAAGATCAGCCATCCGTGGCCGGCATCCACGGAGGAAAGGCCGAGGACATCTCGTAAGAAGGCGCGATCCGCCTCCGCGTCTTCGCTGAACAGGATCACGTGGGCGCCGAAGATCATGCATTGTTCCTTTCGAATGCTTCGACAGGGCAAGAGTGAGTAGAGAAGCGCAGCCCTGTGATCGCGAACCATCACGTTCGATTGTTTGCAAGCTGCAACGCGGCTTCAAGTCTTCGCCAGAATCTCCGGCAAACGGCTCAAATCGAGGTTGCCGCCGGAGAGGATGCCGACGACCGTCTTATCGGCGAAACGGCGTCGCTCTTTCCAGGCGGCGGCCAGCGTTGCGGCACCGGCTCCTTCGGCCAGGTTGTGCGTCTGCTCGAGGATCAGCCGGCAGGCGTGGCGTAATTCGTCGTCGTTGACGAGGATTGCGTCGTCCATCACGTCTCGCATGATGTCGAGCGTCATTTGGGCGGGGCGGCGGGTTGCGAGGCCCTCGGCCCAGGTGCGGGCTTGGGCCGTTTCTTGATAGGAGCCCGTCCGCCATGAGCGGATCATGGAGTCGGCCCCCTCGGCTTGCACGCCGATGATCTCTGTTTGCGGTCGGCGGGCTTTGGCGACGATGCCCGTGCCGCTCACGCCGCTGCCGAGCCCGATCGGTACTAAAATGACGTCGGGTTCGGGAAGCGTCTCGAAGATTTCCCAGGCCATGGTGCCGACGCCGGCGATCAGCGTCGGCTCATTGGCAGAGTGGACATAGCGGCCGCCGCGCGGCGCGAGTTCTTTTTCGAGATAGTCGCGGGCCTCGTCGAAATCGCGGCCG
>CAYWOV010000616.1:0-3313 GCA_964459965.1 uncultured Planctomycetaceae bacterium
AACGTCCAGCGCTCAATTTGATTGGAGGGATGCGCCCGGGGTTACACTGAGCTCTTCGGCCGACATCTGATGATCCACCCGGTCGCCGCCTGCGTTGTGTTTGATGCCGTCGGAATACCGACGGCCGGCAGGTTTCAGGGGAACCAAGGTTTCACGAAACCCCAGGTTTCACGAGGCCCTTGTCGGGGGAGAGCACATCATGAAACGCCAGTTCATGAGACGCCAGTTCACGAGACGATTGTGGGGCACTCTGTGTTGGATCGTGCTGCTGACTGTGATCGTGCCCCTCGGATACCGGGCAACCGGGTGGTTGTTGCGGTACGACGGACAACCGAAAACTGACGTCCAGGCATCGCAAGCCGGACGCGATCTCTTTCTCCACGAGTGGACGCCCGGCGATCCGCTGGCCGCCCGAGGCGACGGTTTGGGACCCGTCTTCAACGCGTCCTCTTGCGTCGCTTGCCACCAGCAGGGGGGAGCCGGAGGGAGCGGGTCGCTGGAACACAACGTCACGGTCTTTACTCGAGCGCCCAAAGCCGGCGCAGGAGCCGTCCACGGCGTGATCCATCAGTTTGCGATCGACGCGGCATCTCAGGAAACGCTGCAGAACGTCTCCGCGCAATTCCCCAAAAAGAGCCGGCCGACACTTGCCGATTTGCAGGCGCTTTTGCCCAAGCCCGCCAACCCGCCCGCCGGCGTCCAAAACATCCGCGACGACGCTGTCACCGCGTTCGACATCGGCCAGCGCAACACACCCGCGCTCTTCGGCGCAAGTGTCATCGACGCGATCCCGGACGAGGCGATCCTGGCCAACGAGCGGAATCAGCGGCTCAAGGTCCGCCTGTCGAATTTCAATGGCGAAGTCCTCCCCGCGGGACGCGCCGCAAAGCTCTCCCACAAGCGAGTCGGAAAATTCGGCTGGAAAGCGAACATCGGAAACTTGTCCGAGTTCGTGCGGGTCGCGTGCGCCAACGAGCTGGGGCTCGGCAATCCTTTGCAGGCGCAGCCGGCCTCGTTGTCGCAACCGGTTTATCGTCCCCGCGGTCTCGATCTCACGGACCAGCAGTGCGATCAGATGACGGCCTACATCGCCTCGCTGCCGCGGCCCCGGGAAGTGATTCCCGCCTCTGCGGCCGAAGCCGCCCGCGCCGTCGCGGGCAAAAAGCACTTCAAGCAGATCGGCTGCGCTAACTGCCACGCTCCCGATTTGGCCGAGGCTCAAGGGATCTACAGCGATCTCTTGCTGCACCAGATGGGCGAACAGCTCGGCGGCGGCGGATCGTATGGAGATCTGCTGCCGGATTCGTCCGAGCAGCCGGATGTCGACGGTGGCTCGACATCCCCCAGCGAATGGCGCACGCCGCCGCTGTGGGGCGTTGCCGATTCCGCCCCCTATCTCCACGACGGCCGAGCAGCGACCCTGGCCGAGGCCATCAAGCTGCACTCCGGTCAGGCGGCCTCGTCTGCGAATCGCTTTGCGGGTCTCTCCAACGTCCAGCAAGAAGAGCTGATTGCGTTCCTGAATACGCTGCGAGCCCCAATCGTTTTACGCGCGACGCCCGGCAAGGTGAAGGGCTGAATATCCAATAGTTCGGTCACCCATCCTGCCTTCGGGATCTTGTGCAAGCTAAGCGTCGCACGCTTGGACGCGGGTTCTTTTCGCGTGCTGGCCTTACAGGCCGACCTGCTCGACACTGCCAGGTTCGCTGATGCATGTTCCGGCTGGGCCGCCCGCAAGGAGACGCCGCTGGCCGGTCTGCTGATCCAGCCCGGGTGGCTGACCGCCGAGGATCGCGGTCATGTGGAGTTCCTTCTCCCGGGCGACTCATTCTGACGTAGACGTCGAGCGAGCCATCCGCGTTGTATTGGAAGTCGTTGCGGGGACTCACCGCGGACTTGTTGAGTGGATTGGCCACGAAGAAGTATTCGCCATCGTACATCGTCAGTGACCTGCTTAGTGCGGCCGCGTGACCAGAACACCTGATAAATTTGGTCGGTCTCAAGCGATTGCTACGTTTGCTTGACCTGAAGCTAGACTTGGAAGAGAGCGAGCGTGACCGGGCTCGTTTGGCAAACGGCGTAAAAGCGACGTCAGAAAGGAAATCCATCGAAATCGCCAGCACCGAGAAAGCTTGCGGCCGACGAAACACTCGAACCGTTCCACGCGTGCGACTTTGCCTTATCGGGCTGAAAGTGCTATGCTGAAGCGTGTGGGGGCGGGAATTAGTCCTGGTCTCCACAAGAATTTGTCGGATGACTAGACAAGGGGCAACCCGGCTGTGCCGGGGCGCCGATTGACGAGTAAACCGACGTGGTCGAATACCTGCGGGTGTTCAGCCACGTCGGTTTTTTTTGTTTTGGTGGCACGGGCGGTCACAACGAACGCGTTGAAAGAGGTTCAGCCATGTCGATGATCGATTTTGCAATGGGTCTGGGGATCGCCCTGGCACTGGTCGTCTTGTACCTGTTGAGTTGCCTCCGCGTGCTGACGGAATACGAACGCGGTGTGATCTTTCGCTTGGGCCGCGTGATGCCTGAACCCAAGGGGCCGGGGCTGATCATGGTCTTCGGGCCGGTCGATCGCATGACGCGCATCGGCTTGCGGACGGTCACGAAGGTCATCGAGCCACAGGACGTCATCACGAAGGACAACGTGTCGGTCAAGGTGGATGCCGTGCTCTATTACCGGGTGATCGATCCCATGAAGGCGGTTTTGCAGGTGGAGAATTACATGTTCGCCACGTCGCAGGTCGCCTTGACGACTTTGCGCAGCACGGTTGGCCAGGCGGAACTCGATGAACTGCTGACGGAGCGGGACAAAGTGAACCACCGTTTGCAAGCGATTATCGATGGGCACACCGAGCCGTGGGGGATCAAGGTCTCCGTCGTCGAGATCAAGGATGTGGATCTGCCCGACGCGATGAAGCGCTCCATGGCCGCCCAGGCCGAGGCCGAACGCGCACGGCGCGCGAAGGTCATCAACGCCGAGGGTGAGTTCCAGGCGTCCGCAAAACTGCGTCAAGCCGCCGAAATCATGACGCCTTACCCGATGGCGATGCAAATGCGCTATCTTCAAGCGCTCTCCGAAGTCGCCGCGGACAAGAATTCCACGATCATCTTTCCGTTGCCGATCGAACTCTTGGCGCCGTTTCTGAAGCACGGCGGCGACGGCGCGAGTTCCGCGGCACCGACGTATGGGCAACTCGAGAACGTGTCTCCGGGCAAGGATCGGTCGCAATCCGAGAAGCCCGCCGCATTGGGATCAACACCTGCGTTGGTCGGGGGCAACGGCCGCTAGCTCTGCCCCGCAGTT
>CAYWOV010000617.1:0-3304 GCA_964459965.1 uncultured Planctomycetaceae bacterium
GGGCACACTGGTTTTCGAGACCAGCACAATCGGCCACTCTGTCACCTCTCCGGATTGTCGTGCCGTCGGGCGGATCATACAGGACGGCGGATTTTGCTTCCAGACATGCTGCAAGGCACAAATCGTCAGGGACGCGACTCGAAATTAATCTCGGGACGGCGGCCGCGGCGCGAGCGGAAACGGTCGCGACCGCCGGTATTGCGGGGTTCGCCGCCGCGTCCCTCGGGTGGTTCGTCGGTATAGCCTGTCATGGGCGAATCGTCCGAGCCGTTGGAGTCGCCGCGGGTCATCGAGCGCAAGTTCTTGCCGATCGCCAGATGCCACAGCGCGTCTCCGCGTTTGACCTGGATGGCGGTCTTCTCTACTTCGACAACCGTTCCGTCGACGTCGCCGATGGAAAACGTCCCGCCCTTCTTGACGACCGTGAGGATTTTCGTCTCGCCATTGAGCAGCCAGGCGCTTTGTTCGGTATCGGTCAGAATTGTGCCCGTCAACTTGGTTTGGCGGGCCGGGTCGTTGGTGTCGACGACCTGGACCGGCGGCGGCACGGGCTGCACGAACGGATGCTTGACCAGCGTCTTCTTCCGATCGTCCAAAGTCAGGTCCTTTTGTTCGAACTTGACCGGGAAGAGTTCGACTTCGGCCTTGGCCGCATGGTAGGCCTTCGACGTTCCTTCGACGGCCCGCTGAACGGTCCACTTGTTGCCGGCGATTTTGGTCACCTTCGCAAATTCGTTGTCGATTTGGATCATGAAGGGGGGCTCTTTGGGGAATTCCTCGGCCGAGTTCACCTTCAACGTGTCGAAGCTTCGCGGGAGTGAATCGGCCAGCTCCGTCCGCGGGAAGAGGTGAATCCGCGGAGGAGCATCGGTCAAGCAGAGCCCTTCGACCATCATCGTGATTTTGAGCGGACCGCCGGGATTGGGCGGACCTTCCACCTTCAAAGCCTGAACGCGATGCAGCAAGTCGGCTCGGTAGAACTCGTGCAGAAAATAGGTCAGCTGCTCGAAGGTCCCTTCGCCCTTCACGCTGACGCGCACGGCCCGAATGGAGCGATTCTGCGTGGCTTGCAGCGGTTCGGGAGTAACGCGTACCGACGAGAGGCCGGCAACCAGTTCCGCGAGATCGTGCACCCACTCTTGGTACAGCCGCTGGGCCTCGACCGGTTCCGGCGGCAGGCTGCGATTGATCCAGTCGCGCATGCGGTGCTGCTTGATCTGCAACTGAAATGCCTTCTCATCGAGGCTGGTTTGAGCGGCCTTCAAGGCGGCGATCCGCTGTGAATCGTCGTCGAGGCGACCCAAGACCATGGCGCGGAGCATCGGCAGACCGCGCCAGCCCACGACGGCGGACACCAGAAGAATCAGCAGGATCTTTTCCCTTCGCTTCATGTTTGGCCTGATGAGTGTCCTACGCGTGTCCGAAAAGTCGGCCGCTGTGTTTGTGAGTCATGAGTCGGAAAGCGCGTCCGAAACGTAAGCGATGTTCGTCATTTGGACTGAGCATTCGTGGATTTCGCATCCGATTTTTCGCCGGCAGCCGGCACCGATTTTTGCGACGGCTTGATTTCGACGCTCAGGTCGAATTTTTCCGGGAATTCCGCGTCGGCCGCGTCCGTCATGATCTCCTTGGCCCTGGGGCTGTAGTCCGCTTGGGATAGCCGCTCATTCATGGCTTCGACATCGCGCCGCGATTTGGCACGTCCCGTTGCCGAGATCGTGGCCAGGGCATTGCGGTACGCGACCTGGCCGTCAAAACTGGCGAAGTGAAGTTTGTCGGTGCCGCCGATGGCTGACTCGATCTTGCGGAACTGGTCGAG
The DNA here is from genome assembly GCA_964459965.1 of uncultured Planctomycetaceae bacterium. Classification (GTDB taxonomy): domain Bacteria; phylum Planctomycetota; class Planctomycetia; order Planctomycetales; family Planctomycetaceae; genus DASPSM01. The sequence continues at coordinate 1,820 of CAYWOV010000617.1, forward strand.
CCAGTCGATGTTGCGTTGACTCCAGTCGTCGAGTGATTTTGCCGTATCCAACAAGTCGGCGTTTTTGTCGAGTGTCTTTTGACTCGCCGCGTTCTTGGTTTCCAAATCGGCAATTTCGCCCTCGAGTTTGACCACTCGCAAATGAATACCGCCCAGAATGGCGGCCACGACCACAAGGGCCGCGGCTCCGGCTAGCACCTGACGCAGTCGCGTGCGATCGGGTTTGACGACTTTCTGCCGCGGATGAAGAAAGTCGATCGAAGGGACAAGCCGCTCCGCCTGCCCCAGCAGCAGCCCAAGCGGAAAAAAGGCCGTCTGGCTGTGCGATTGCTGATCATCGAAGTCGGTCCGCAGACCCGGGGTTCCGAACGGTGCCGGCAGCAATTGGAAATCGAAGCCATACCTTTGCTTAAAAGCTTCGGGAAGCCCCTCGAGCTCCGCGGCCGAGCCCAGGATCCACCCGGCTACCATCCGGATGCCCGGTGCCGACTGCGACATGGCCACCGTGGCACGCGACGTTTCGGCGAGGATCTGCGCGATCGCCGCGGCAGGCGGCAAATGCGCCGAGACACTTGCGCCGTGCATAAAGAGAATTTGACTGCGCCAAATGGCCGTGATTTCGACGCGCGCGGCCGAGCGGCACACGATGAGCGTCGCGGCCGCGTCGGGGTTGCCACCGCGGACCGACGGCTGATGGGCGACGACCTCGGCGGCGCCCACCGCGCTCAATTGAATTCCCGCCGCGACGAGTCCCGCCGCGGTTAAAACGGCTTGGATGCGATCGGCCGCCGGTTTGCCTAACGTGACCATTAACACCCGGCGGCCCGGCACGCCGTCCAGCCGGGGAAGGGGCAGAAAATCGAGCAGCAACCTGTCGAGCGGAACGGCCGAGCGAGTCGCGGCCTGCAGGCGCACGAGTTCCGGAAGTTCGTCATCCGTGCATTCGGGCAGCTCGAGCAAGCGGACGACGGCCTCTTCGCGCGGCAAAGAAACGATTGCCTGATTGGCTGCAATTCCGGCGCGGTCCAGCTCGACCCGAAGCTGCTTGCCAGCGGCCTCGGCATGCTCGAAAGGGCGCGAATCCGCGGACCAATCAAACCGGACCCATTTACGAAGGTGCACTTCGTGGGAAGCGACTTGCCCGTCGAGACCCAGCAATTGCTGATCGTCCCAATCGAGTGCGAGATGCTCAGACATCTTAAGTTATCCCGTGATTCCGAGAGGTGGCTCTCAGAGACGTTCGTCAGCTTGAATCTTAGTTCTATTTTCCGAGTCGCGTCGAAGGGCAGGCAAGACGAAGATTGGTGGAAACTCAGGGGATTCCCAGCTGTTGGCGCGAGAAACCACGGCCAAGTTCCGTCAAATCGCGGAGGTTGAGGATCCGCGGCGGATCGATCGAACCGTCAATAACGGCTTCCAATCTGACGAACGGGCCCCCTTCGTCGAAATATCCGATTGACTGGACCTTATACACAGCTCCGTGCG
>CAYWOV010000618.1:0-3303 GCA_964459965.1 uncultured Planctomycetaceae bacterium
AGTTATGGAATTTGTGATGCGGAAAGGCGCGCTCGAGCCGGTAAGGATGGGGCGGCTCTGGGCTGCCGATCACTCGCGACGTGGTCCACGGCACGCGGTGAGGAAATGCCGGCTTTTTTTCCGGTTGCGGTTTTTGGGTTGCGGGGAGCCCGTCCGCGGCCGGCAGCCGAGATTCTCCCAGGACGGGCACGACCAGCAGAATCGCCGCGACGAAGCGCGCCAGCGTCGGCAGCCGGGACGGAAGTCCTTTCCGGACGTGGGCTTTCACATCTGGACCTTCGGCTGACGAGTCACATCGACGGTGCATTCGTTGCTCCCGATTCCCCACTTTGCTACGAACAAATCAACGATCTTCGATTATAGCTTGGAGCCCCTTGGTGCGGCATTCACTCGGAGCGACATTGAGCGAGGGGCGTCTGCTTGGGAAAGCAAATCCGGGATCGTTACAATCAGCTACCCCCCGTGACCAAGCTTGCCGCTTGGTCATCGGCGTTTTGAAGGGCCGCTGCAAGCGCTTTCGCAGGCGGACTTTTCGGAAATGCGTTCCCCGGCTGGAGCTCGGGAACGGGGAGATCGGAGTCGGATTTAACCGAGATAAAGACGCTGCCCGTGGCCACTCTGACGGATGCCAAATCAGCCCCCGCATACCAAGGTGACGCCAGCCCGCCTCAGCATGAAGAGCGCGTGCTGGTGCTGGACTTCGGCGGCCAGACGGCCCAATTGATCGCCCGGCGGATCCGAGATGCCAATGTCTTTTGCCAGCTCGTCCGGCACGATCTATCCGCGGCACGAATCCGAGAATTGGCTCCGCGGGGGCTGATTCTTTCCGGAGGCCCCGCCAGCGTCTACGAATCGAAAGCGCCGGAGCCTGACCCGGAAATCTTCGACTTGGGTATTCCCATCCTGGGAATCTGTTACGGCATGCACGCCGCCTGCCGCGCGCTGGGAAGCCGTGTCACGGCAGGTACCGTCCGCGAGTTTGGCCGGACGACGTGTCGCGTCCGCGAGCCGAACGGGCTCTTTGCGGGTCTCCCGGACAGAATCACCGTCTGGATGAATCATGGCGATCAGGTCGACGACCTGAGCGAGACGTTTGAGTCGCTGGCAGCGACGGACACGTGTCCCTTTGCCGCCGTGCGGCACCGCACCAAGCCGATCTACGGCCTGCAGTTCCATCCCGAAGCAACGCACACCGAGCACGGCGGCGACATTCTCGGCAACTTCGTCCGCCAGGTTTGCGGTTGTCAGGGAACGTGGCGGATCGACCTGTTGATTGAGCGGGAGATCGAGACGATTCGCGAGCGTGTCGGCAAGAGCCGCGTGATCTGCGGGCTTTCCGGCGGCGTCGATTCGTCGGTGACCGCCGCGCTTTTGTATCGGGCGATCGGGTCGCAGCTCTCGTGCATCTTTGTCGATAATGGCCTGTTGCGCAAGGGAGAGGCGGAGGAAGTCAAAGAGCGGTTCACCAATCACTTCAAAACCGACCTGCACGTGGTCGACGCGCGGCAGCGGTTTCTTTCCGAGCTTGCCGGCGTATCGGAACCCCAACAAAAGCGAAAAATCATCGGCCGCGTCTTTATCGAGGTCTTCCGCGGCGAAGCCGTCTCGATTCCGGATGCGCGGTTCTTGGCGCAGGGAACGCTTTATCCCGATGTGATCGAATCGGGCGGCAGCGCGGACGGCCCCGCCGCGACAATCAAGGCACATCACAATGTGGGTGGCTTGCCCGATGAACTGGGCTTCGAGCTGATCGAGCCCTTGCGAGACCTGTTCAAGGACGAAGTCCGCCAGATGGGGCTGGAGTTGGGGCTGCCCGAGGACCTGATTTGGCGACACCCGTTCCCAGGGCCGGGCCTGGCCGTGCGCTGCTTGGGGCCGGTCTCCGAGCCGCGCTTGGCGAAGCTCCGCGAGGCCGATTGGATCGTGATTGACGAGTTGCGGCGATCGGGCTTGTACCGCAAGGTTCAGCAGGCCTTCGCAGTCCTGCTGCCCGTGCAGTCGGTCGGCATCATGGGGGACGCACGCACCTACGAGGACGCGATCGCCGTGCGAGCCATCCAAACAGCCGACTTCATGACGGCCGACTGGTATCCACTCCCCTATGAAGTCTTGCAGCGAATCTCGACCCGCGTGACCAACAGCGTCCGCGGCGTCAACCGCGTCGTCTACGACGTCAGCTCGAAGCCACCCAGCACGATAGAATGGGAATAGGCGACTCGGTGACCCGGCAGCTTCCGAGCTTTGTCGAACGAACCCCGTGACCAAACGAACCTCGTGACCAAGCTCCTGCCTGGTCACGCACTTTCTCGAAGCTCCTGCTTCGATTGCCATAGCGACGATCGTGTCGACCAGCAGCGGAGCGAAGCAGAGAGAGTGTGAATTTATTGGGACATGAGTTTTCGCGCCGACGTAAGTCCTTATTCGATGGTCGATCGATCGACGACAAATAAGGAGTTACAACATCCGAAAACGCGGTCGTTCAAAAAATTCACACGCTCAGAGCTTCGCGGAATGACGTTCCCAAGCAGAGCTTGGGAACGAGGGAATGGGAATGACCTCGATTCTGGGCATTTCGGCGTTCTATCACGACTCGGCCGCCGCGCTGGTGGTCGATGGCGAGGTGGTCGCTGCTGCGCAGGAGGAGCGATTCACTCGCAAAAAGCACGACGAGGGCTTTCCGCAGCACGCGGTCGATTACTGCTTGAAAGAGGCCGGCCTGCGGCCCGAGGAGCTGGATTACGTCGGCTTCTACGACAAGCCGCTGCTCAAATTCGAGCGGCTGCTCGAGACATATCTCGCTTTTGCGCCGGTCGGATTTCAATCGTTCCTGACGGCCATGCCGATCTGGCTCAAGAAAAAGCTGCACCTTTCGCGGGAGCTGCGCCGCGGGCTGGCTCAAGCTTACCGCAAGCGGTTCGTTTACACCGAGCATCACGAATCGCACGCGGCCAGCGCATTTTTTCCTTCGCCCTTTGAAGAGGCGGCGATTCTCACCGTCGACGGCGTGGGCGAATGGGCCACGGCGAGTTACGGCACCGGCTCGGGCAACCGGATCAATCTCACCCACGAGCTGCACTTTCCGCACTCGCCCGGCATGCTCTACTCGGCCTTCACGTACTATTGCGGGTTCAAGGTCAACTCGGGCGAATACAAGTTGATGGGGTTGGCTCCCTACGGCCAGCCGCGGCACGTCGATCTGATCCTCGAAAAGCTGATCGACTTGAAGGACGACGGCTCGTTCCGCATGGACATGTCGTACTTCAACTACTGCCAAGGGCTGACGATGACGTCGAAGAAATTCGA
>CAYWOV010000619.1:0-3282 GCA_964459965.1 uncultured Planctomycetaceae bacterium
GCCGTTGCCTTGATGTCGTGGTTGGTCGGCTGGCAGCAATTCCTGCTGATCCACTTGCCAATTTTGACGATCTCCGCGTCGGCTGGTGCCTGGCTGTTCTACGTTCAGCACCACTTCGAATCGACCTATTGGCAGCGACATGATCGCTGGAGCTATTTCGACGCGGGCCTCGAGGGCAGCTCTTACTACGAACTCCCGGTGGTGCTGCGCTGGCTTACGGCCAACATCGGACTGCACCACGTGCACCACCTCGACAGCCAGATCCCCAACTACCGCCTGCAAGAGTGCTTCGACGAGAATCCGGTTTTGCAGGGCGTTGCTCGACTCACCTTTTGGGACAGCCTATCCTGCGCGTCATTGAAACTGTGGGACGAAGAAAAGTCCGAAATGGTCAGCCTCTCGAAAATCGGCTGATTTCGCCTTCCGCGCGCAAAAGTTGAACGGCTTCCGTCTAGCGCTGATTGCTCCCAAGCGGACTTGATCCAGTCGGCCGCCGCGAACGATGTTTGTCGACTTTAGTTCGCAAACCTCGAAATTCGTCCTTTCGGTCCGGCGGCCCAACCTAAACCGGTCGAGGTGAATGCGACGCTGTTGTAATTCTCTCGGTCGAGCGGCTTCCAGGTCGCGCCGTTGTCCTCGGACGAGTCGGAACCCGACGTTCCGACCGCGATCCAGCGGTCTTTCGCCCAGGCGACGCCCGAGCGATACGCAAACGGCCTGTCGAGCAATGTCCACGTTTTGCCACCGTCGGCGGTGATCGCCGCGTTCGCGCCCGCATCGTTCGGTTTGCGATAATCGCCGCCGACGATCAGGCCATGTTCCCGATCGCGAAAGGCGATCGAAAAAATGCCGGCGGACTCGACGCCCGCAACAATCGGCGTGTTGGCCACCGTCCAGTTTCGACCTCGGTCGGTTGAATGAAAGACCCTGGCCGTTTTCGCTCCTCCTGTCGAAAACCAAATGTCCTGTTGGCCCTGCGTGACCAAACAGGTGCCGCTGGCCGCGAAGGCGCCCTCATTTGCCAACGCCGGCGGCAGATTGATCGCCGCCAGCCGCTTCCAATTCGCTCCCCCGTCATCGGTGGCGATCAATTGAAACTGTCCTTTGACCGGGTCGCCGAACGCCACGCCGTGCGTCCCGTCCCAAAAAGCCATCGCGTCAAAAAAAGCCGCGCGGTCGGCGTTCTTGAATTGAAGGATCCACGTTCGGCCACCGTCAGCCGTTTTGTAAATCCGGGAATTCTCGCCGGCCCCGATACTTAACAAGTAGGCTGAATTCGCTCCGAACGCTTCCACATCACGAAAATCGAGTTTCGCCGCACCGGGCACAGTTCCAACCGACCAGCTCTGGCCCCCGTCTGTGGTTCGTCCAAACGTCCCGCGTGTGCCGCTAACCCAGGCAACGCTCTCGCTGACGGCTGAAAGACCGCGAAAATTCGCGTCAGAACGTATGGTTTGCCGTTGCCACTGCGCAACAGCGATTGAGTGGCCGAGCCCAAGCAAGAGCGCGGCGACTTGGAAAGATTTCATGGCGACTCCTTAGTCAAGCGTGGTCAGTCAAGCGTGGTCCAAAGGCATTTGACAGCATACAAGTCGCGGAGGCTCAGCCTCTCGAAAATCCCCTGACTGCGCGACTGGACGACGACCTTTGATCCGGCCCGCGTAGTCTCAAATGACTCACCAAGCGGTTATCTCGTCCGCAATCTGATACAATGGCACAGTCAAAGTGAAACCAGACGAGTTCGAAGTATGATGCAACGCCGAATGCCCCAGCAAATCCGCAATGACTGTGCTCGCAAGCTCCGGTCGATCAAGAAGACTGGCACCTTCACGGCGATTCTGGGTTCTCTGCTCGATGAAGACTGGACGATGCCGAATGTCGAGGATCTGCGGATTACTCGGGACCACCAGCTCGTCGCGCGAACGTCGGGGCAAGCCAAGTTCAAGGCCTTTCGTTGTGCCGAAGCCGGCTTGATCCGCGACATCCACGATATCGCAGCCGTCGCCGGACTCGACGGGGATGAACTCGGCTATCTGCTGGGTCGAGTCGAGAAGATCAAGAGCCCCGATTGACGCCGCACCCAACGCGAAGCAGCTCATCCGGGTGCCGCATTCTGCCGTTAATCGTCTTCCGTTCAAGCATGTTTCTTCCGAAACGGAATCGGCGCTGTCGATCGCAGTCGGTGCAAACGCACGGCCATCCGTTCTGGCCGCTGTGACAGCGGGCCGTTAAAATGCCCTGCAGAACGAAAACCCTTTTTTCGAGATGCCCTCGGCGGGATGGACGATGCCGGCTGAACAATGGGAACTGCTCAAGCAGGAACTGCGAGGCGACGCTGACCGTGAAATGTCGGCCGCCAAGGACCAGTCCCGCAAGAATTCGATTCGAGCCGACCTGACGTCCTTTGTCCGCCTTCCGGTGCCGACAACCGACTACGAACTGGGCCAACGCCGCGCGCTGGCGACTGAATACCGCGCGGCCTGGTCCAGTGCCGGCAAGGATAGTCGCATGCGAGATGCCCTCTTCGGTCGGTTGAACGAACCTGACAAGAGGGACGGCCGATCGTCCTAAGAAAGGTCACGGGACCGCAGAGGAAGGTACGCCGATGACAGTCGCTGAAAATTGGGAACAGTTGAAAACCGAGCTTCAGCGGGACGCCGACCGGTTGTCCGCCCGAGCGACCGGCACGGCAATCCACGATCGCATCGAAGCCGATTTGGCAGCCATCGTGCAGATTTCCGCCCCGGCCACCGAGCACGAGTTGACCACCCGCCGCAAAATCTTCGAGTTGTTTAAAACGGAATGGCGAACCTCGGTAATGGAGACCGCGAGTTTCCGCAATAAGCCACCGGACGCCTGATGCCGATTCACGCGCGGCATTTGACCGCTTAGCGTTTCGCGTCCGCCGGCACGCGCATTATCAGTGCCCGGCCACAATGGCCGGATCCGGCGGCGGATTGGCTTCCCCCAACCCTCGCCCCCCGGCCGCCTACTTGCCGGGCAAATCGGCGGCCACGCGGAAGCCGCGGAAACAGCTGCGGTCGGACGGCGCTTCCCCTTCCCGATGCGCCGAAACGCACCAAGCGGCCGGGTTCCGCCAGCTCCCGCCCCGGATCGCTCGCATGTTGCCGGAAGCTGGCCCGGGCGGGTCAGCCACCGGCGAATTCGCATAATACTTTTCGTCATACCAGTCCGCGCACCATTCCCAAACGTTTCCGTTCATGTCGTACACGCCGAAATTGTTCGGGCGAAGCTTGCCCACGGGCGCCGTATACGGCCAAC
>CAYWOV010000620.1:0-1646 GCA_964459965.1 uncultured Planctomycetaceae bacterium
GTAGTAAGACCGAGACCCCAATGGCTGAATTGAGCACCTGTCCCAGCCGCGACGAGTTGCAGCGGATGGTCTTGGGACAACTTCCGGACCTGACCGCCCGGAGGATTCAACGGCATCTAGAAATGTGTCCGAAGTGCATGGTCGCTTTGGAACAGTACGTCGCTTCCGACGAACTCCTCGAAGCCGTGCGGACCAGCCGCAGCGTCAGTTGCGAGCCAACGAAGACGATCTATCTGCCAGTCGGCTGGCTTCGGGGCGCCGTTTTGACCTGGATCCGTGCCCACGACAGCACGCAATCTGAGAAAAACGGGCTTCCAGTATCGATGGCGGATGTCAATCGCATGCTGGACCCTCCACAAGCGGGCGATGAAATCGGCCGAATTGCCGATTTCCGTGTGTTGCGCGTGCTCGGTGTTGGCGGCATGGCCGTCGTGTTCGAGGCCGAAGACAGTCGCCTCAAGCGGCGCGTCGCGCTCAAATTGATGCACCCGGCCATTGCCGCAAAGCCTGGCGGATTGGATCGCTTCTTCCGCGAAGCGCAAAGTGCCGCCGTCCTGAAACACGAGCATATCGTGACGATTTACCAGGTGGGCATGCACGGTGAGACCCCGTTCATCGCCCTCGAATTGCTCCACGGCGAGTCTCTCGAAGAGCATCTCGTCGGCAACGGCTGCCTGAGCGTCCGCGAAGTCGTCCGCATCGGGCGCGAGATTGCCCTGGGTCTTGCGGCCGCCCATGCTCGCGGCCTTCTGCACCGCGACATCAAACCGGCCAATATCTGGCTGGAGGTGCCCGAAACTCAGGTGCGGGATGACGCGGGAGATAATGCTGATCCTGATTCCGGGCCGGCGGCCGTCACGAGCGAGTCGAGTCCTTCCGCCAACGGCCAGCACCACGCCGGCAAGGTCAAAATCCTCGACTTTGGTTGCGCAAAAACCTGGACTGACGATTCGGGGGCCACTCAATTCGGGCTGTTGATCGGCACCCCGTCGTACATGGCCCCCGAGCAGTTGACCGGAAAGCCGGTCGATCCGCGTGCGGATTTGTTCAGCCTGGGTTGCGTCCTGTATCGGATGGCCGCCTGCCAGCGACCCTTTGGCGGAGACGACCTGCTTTCGGTCGTGCGAGCGCTGGCCCTCGACGAGCCCGCACCGCTTATGGACCTCAACACTCACGTGCCGCGGCGGCTTTCGGAGCTTGTCGCCCAACTCCTCGCGAAATCACCCGAAGACCGCCCCGCGACAGCCCAAGCCGTTCTCGACGAGTTGCAGCTCATCGAGCAAGAACTCTCGCCGCAACCAGCCGCCGCAACGGCAAGGACCCCTCTCCCAGCGACCAGTTCCGGAGCCGGTCGCCGACGCAACAGAAACTGGCTCCTCGGCACCGCAATCGGCCTCGCCGTCCTCTTGCCGTTTGTCTATTACCTCTTTGGCGCGCAACTCATCCGCATCGTGACAAAAAAAGGGCAGATTATCCTTGAGATCGACGATCCGTCGATCGGTCTCACGGTGAAGGAGCAGCAGGTCGTCCTCTCTGACGGGCAGGGCCAGGCCGAGATCACTCTGGCTGCCGGCGAGCATGAGCTCGAAGTGACGGTCAAACAGCCCTCGGGCGACGCAAAATTCAGCACGGAAAAATTCACGCTG
>CAYWOV010000620.1:1746-3279 GCA_964459965.1 uncultured Planctomycetaceae bacterium
CCGAGCGAAGCCCTGCCCAAGGCGGACTTCGAGCTGACCGGCGTCCGCCTGATGCACTGCCCCGTTACCGACGCGGGCCTTGAGCACCTCCGCGGCCTCACCCACCTTGCCGAGTTCTCTCTGAACGGGGCGCTAGTGACCGATGCCGGCGTGCAGCGCCTCCAGGGCCTGACGGAGCTAAAACATCTGACTCTGTCGAACACGCGCGTAACGAACGACGGGCTGCAATACCTTGAGAGTCTGACAAAACTCGAATCAATCGCTCTGGACGGCACGCGTGTCACTGACGCCGGTCTCAAACACCTGGAATCCCACAAGAACCTGTCTCAGCTTGACCTGAGTTGGATGAGGGTGACGGATGCCTGCCTGGTGCACGTTGGCAGCCTGCCGCAGCTGCGGCTGCTCTCGCTCCGCAGGACACGTGTGACCGATGCGGGGCTGGCGAGCCTTCGGCCACTGAGCAATCTACGTTTTCTCTTCTTGGAGCAGACGCGAGTCACCAACGCGGGCCTCCTGCAGCTGAAGGACTTGGCACAGCTGAGGACGCTGTATCTCGATGAGACCGCCATCACGAATGACGGCCTGGAAAGTCTCGACGGGCTGAAGAATCTGCAAGTGCTTAGTCTCAAAGGTCTCAAGCACCTGAGCGATGCGGCCGTTCCCCACATCGTGCATCTGCAGAAATTGCGGAAAATCGACCTTACCGATTGTCGAGTTTCGGCCAAAGGCCTGGCCGCCCTTAAATCCGCCATGCCGAACCTGCACGTCGCATGGTCCGAGCCGAATTACACCGCGGCAAGCGCCGTGCTCAGCGCCAAGGGAACCGTCGATGTGATTCTCGACGCAACCGGCGACAAGCGCCACGTCAAAACAATCGGCGAGCTGCCGACTGAGCCCTTGCACCTCGTGGGAGCCCAATTAAGCGGTCAGCGGTCAGCACTCGACCAGGCGTTGACCTCACTGACGAACCCGGGACTTGATGCGCTCCTTTCCCTCGACCTGTCAGACGCTGCGATCGAAGACGCCGATCTCGAACTGCTGCAGTCGCGCGTGCTGCGCGATCTGAACCTCGCTCGCACGAGGATCACGGACGCGTGCCTGGCCCACTTGATTGGTTTTCGCGCCCTGGAACGACTCGTGCTGGACGACACCGCTCTCCACGGCCACGGCCTCTTGCATCTGCAAGAACTCCCCAACCTTCGCGAACTCCGTCTCGGCTGCCCGCATCTGACCGAACTCTTTCTCGTCGAACTTTCCGGTTTGAAGAACCTGGAACGACTCTCCCTCGCCAAGAGCAACGTCTCCATCGAGTCGGTCCCGATACTCACGCGACTCACCCAACTCCACGAACTCAACCTGAGCGACACAAAAATCGCGGCCACACAGGCCGCCGCGTTACGAAAATCGCTTCCGCATTGCCGCATCCAGTGGACCCCGCGACAACTCGCCAAACCCTAAAGCGCACTGGACCAACTCGGAGAATCCCACGCGAACGCCTACGCGTCCTGCGGCAACGCCCCTCGCGGCCCGCGG
>CAYWOV010000621.1:0-3279 GCA_964459965.1 uncultured Planctomycetaceae bacterium
TTGATAATGAACTCGCCGCCCCCAAGCATGATGGGCATATCGCCAAGATAGACCTCTTCCTCGATCGGCTGTTCTTTGACCAGGCGCAGCCAAACGCGAAACGGGCGACCGTAGGTTAGACGAAGCTGCCGGCATTCGGTCGGCGTGTAACGCGGCTTGCCAAGCTCATAACGGAGGTATTCGAGTCGATATTGGCCGTCGTAGCTCTCGATGGGGAAGACTTCGCGCAGGATTTCCTCGATCCCCTGGCTCTTCCGCTCGCGGGGTCCCCGTTCGAGCTGGAGAAAGCGGGCGTACGACTCGGTTTGAATTCTTGTCAGATCGCTGATTTCAAAATCGTTACGGACAACTCCAAGATTCTTGACTGCTGCGGATTTAATGTACCGAGTTGCGGGAACAGGCATGCTGGGCTCTCTTTCCGTGGTAGCCGGACGTAACGCGAGACGGACCCGGGGCGCACTGTGCACGGGCAATGCATACAAGCGGCCAGCGCCACGACGGTTTCTCGAAGACCGGAGGTTTCTCGAACACCGTGACTCGGGAAGGGGCCGGTCGCACAAACCGACCGGCCCGGTTCGCTGTAAACAATTTTACTGTCGACTACTTTATTTCGACTTTCGCGCCGGCGCCTTCGAGCTCCGCCTTGAGCTTTTCGGCATCGGCCTTAGGAAGACCGGTTTTCACCGGCTTGGGAGCGCCTTCAACAAGGTCCTTGGCTTCCTTCAAACCCAGAGCGGTTGCCGCGCGGACAACCTTAATGACGTTGATCTTGTTGTCGCCGAAGGCAGTTAAGATCACGTCGAATTCAGTCTTTTCCTCAACCGGGGCAGCCGCACCGCCTCCGCCCGGCGCCATCATCACTGCACCACCCGCCGCCGGCTCGATGCCGTGAACATCCTTGAGATAATCCGCGACCTGCTTGGCCTGCAGCAGCGTCAGGCCGGCAATCTTGTCTCCAAGCTCTTTCGTTGCTGCATCGAACTCCGCCACCGCTGTCGACATCGTCACGTTCCCTTTCTCGTTTCAATTCAGTTCTCGAACGAATTCGAGACCACGACCCCCCAAGTTACTTCCACTCGTACCGACACGGCTCCGCGGGGGAGCGTTCGGCTTGCTTTGCGTTCTCTGCAATCAAGTTGTCTCTGTTGCGCCGGCCACCGCTGCGCCCGCCGTCGCTTCGCCTTCTTCCTTCTCGGAAATTTTCTTGACCTGGCTGGCGAGCTTGCCGCCGGGACCGATCAGGGCACCAGCCAAACGGGCGCCCGGACTCATCATCAAATTCACGATCTGTCCAATCAGTTCGACACGTCCGGGACTCTTACTCAGCGCGTCAACCGTCGCCGGCGAGAGCGCGGTCCCCTCGGTCGTTCCGCCTTTAATTTGGAGCGGTTCGATCTCCTTGGCCCATTTCGCGATTTCCTTGGAAAGCGCGACAATGTCCTCGCCGCCCCAGACAAGTGTCGTCGGCCCCTCGAGAATCGAGTCGAGCGCTGTGAGGCCGGCCTTGTTCAACGCTTGCTTGGCAAGCTTGTTGCGAACGGTCAGCGCCGAGATTTTCTTTTTTCTCATCGCCAGCCGGAGCTTGTTGGCAGTTACTCCGTCCAGCTTCGAGGCATCGAGAGCGAGAATGTCGCGAACCCCCTGCAGGCGGGTTCCCACCTCCTCGATCAACATTTCCTTGACACGCCTGCTCATGATTTATGCGTCCGCCGGCGATTCAGTGAACCGCCGATTGATTTCGTTCTCAGATTGTATGTGTTAGGCAGCGATTGTAATTCCAGGCATCATCGTGGCCGAAAGCGACACGTTCCGAACATAAACACCCTTCGAGGAGGCCGGCTTAATCGCGTTAATGTACTTCAACAGGGCTTCGATGTTGTCGACGAGCTGCGACTCGGAAAACGAGAGCTTGCCCACGATGCAATGCACGTTGCCATCTTTGTCGCAGCGGAACTCAACCTTGCCCGCCTTGTACTCGCGAACGGCGTTGGCCACGTCCTGAGTCACCGTCCCGGCGCGAGGCGAAGGCATCAAACCGCGGGGACCAAGGACCTTGCCCAACGGTCCGACGACACCCATCATGTCGGGGGTCGCAATGGCAACGTCGAAGTCCGTCCAACCCTCTTTGATTTTGTCCGCCAAGTCCTTGCCGCCCACATGCTCGGCCCCGGACGCTTTGGCGATATCGGCGTTGTTGCCTTGAGCGAAGACCAGCACTCGCTTCGACTTGCCAATCCCGTGCGGGAAAACGATCGAGCCCCGCACGAGCTGGTCGGCCTGCTTGGGATCAATCCCAAGCCGCAACGCCAGTTGAACCGTCTGGTCGAACTTACACGGCTTGATCGTCGACGGAAGCGACGGCTCGAGACCTTTCAGGGTCTTCACGGCCACCGCGACATCGACGGGCCCGAGGTTCTCGACCTTCTTCAGGAGGAATTCAAACCGCTTAGAATGTTTGGCCATCACCCTCGTTCTCGCTGTCAATTACAGACTGAATCCCAAACTCTTTTTCGATTGACGTCCGATCGCGCCTCAATCAACAACCTCAATCCCGACGCTCCGCGCGGTGCCGACGATGATCCGGGCTGCGTGTTCTAGATTGGGGGCATTGAGATCTTCGAATTTCCGCTTGGCGATCTCCATCACCTGCTTGGACGTCACGACACCGACCTTCTGCAACTTGGCGCTGGGCGATCCCTTGGCGATCTGGGCGGCCTGTTTCAAGAGGACCGAAGCAGGCGGACTCTTGAGGATGAATTCGAACGTTCGATCGCTGTAAATGGTGATGATGACGGGAATGGTCGTTCCCATCTGATCGCGTGTCTTCTCATTGAACTGTTGGACGAACTGGCCGATGTTGACGCCGTGCGGACCAAGCGCCGTTCCAACCGGCGGCGCCGGGGTCGCTTGCCCGCCCGTCGCTTGCAGCTTGACGACAGCGGTTACCTGTTTCTTCTTCGCCATGATTCGTTCCGTGAGCCCTTAACCCGCAGTGATTGCGATCAGACTTTTTCGGCCTGCCAGTATTCCAGTTCAACCGGTGTCGACCGGCCGAAGATTTCGATCAAAACGGTGATCTTGCCGTGTTCCTCGTCGATCGCCTCGACAGTTCCCTCGAAGCTTTCGAACGTTCCCTCTTTGATTTTGACCGCGTCCGATCGTGCCAGGTTGATTTTGATTTTCTGCGGCTCTGTTTCGGCGCTGATCTTCCGACCGAGCATCCGGTCAATTTCGCTTTGATCCATCGGGCTGGGCTTGCCGGCTGCACCCGTGAAATCT
>CAYWOV010000622.1:0-3275 GCA_964459965.1 uncultured Planctomycetaceae bacterium
TGCTGGGCCAGTGGTCCCGCCCGCCGCGGGGATTGACCTTCGGCGTGCGGCCGAACTCGCCCATCCACACGATCAGCGTGCGGTCGAGCCGGCCCCGCTCCTTCAGATCGGAAACGAGGGCCGCAAAACCCGGATCGACGTCGTTGGCCAGTTTTCCGACCCGGTCGTAAAGGTTGTCGTGCGTGTCCCAGCCTTTACTCTGCACTTCCACGAAAGTCACGCCCGATTCGACGAGCCGCCGGGCCAGAAGGCAACCGCGGCCGAAATCGCTGTCGCCGTACTTCGCACGGACGTTTTCCGGCTCTTCGTTGATGTCGAAGGCCTTGACGCTCGAGCTGAGCACCATCTTGGATGCCTTCTGGTACAGCCGGCGATGGTTGTCGACGACCACCTGTCCCCCGCGGCCGGCAAAGTCGTTCTCGAGCTTGTCCAATAGTCCCAAGCGGCGCGAGTAACGATTCGTGGCCACCGGCGCTTCGATATTGCGGGGAAGCTGTCCTGGGTTGTCAACGACGAACGGTTCATAGTCGACACCGAGGAATCCGGCTCCGATCGTTTGGCCGACTGAGACGACGGCGGGCAGGTCGTGCGTCAGGTCGGCGATCTGCTTGGCGATATTGGCGCCTAGGCTAGGGTGCCGCACGCTGCCGGTTGGAAGATAACCAGTGTGCAGTTGGTATGTGGCCCGCTGGTGCTGTCCCTCTTTATTCGTGACCGAGCGAATAAGCGAAATATCCTTCATTACTTTGGCGGTCTGATCCCAGCCGTTGGCGATCTGAATTCCGGAGGCCGCCGTGCGAATGGCCGAGGTTTGCCCGCCATTCTCAGTGCCCGGCTTCGGGTCGAAAGTCTCGAACTGGCTCGGCCCGCCCTGCATCCACAGCAGGATCATCGAGCGGCCTTCTTTGCGAAGCTCCTCGGCGTGAACGCTCATCAGTTGGCGAAAGTTGAGCGTGCCTGCGGCGAGCGCCCCCACGGAAACGTGCTGAAGGAAGCTGCGACGCGAAACGGCTGTCTTGCCGAGAAACCGCACGAATTCGTGATTGAACAGGCTCATGACAGAATTTCCTTAGACCGCTTGCTCAGGATCGTGGACTGGGACAGGGCCGACGCGCGCTGTGCGAGCTTGTCCCACCCGACACCTCGTTACCGTTTCGACAGGAACTCGCTCGAGTTCATCAGGCTCCACATGACGTCCTCAAAACCTTCGCGGCGGCTGCCGGCGTCATTCACGTAGTTGAGGCAGATCGTTTCTTCCTTTTGTGATGGCTCGCGTGCCAAGGTCAGCACGTACACCTCGCGAACGGCGTCCTTGTTTTCCGAGTATTCCTTCAAAATGTGCGACAAGCGGGTCTTGCCTTCGCCGTGGATCAGTCCGTTGATCATCCGCGAGTTCATCATGAAGAGCGCCTGCGGCACGTTGCCCGTCAAATCGTCCTGGCTGGTTGACGGATCGTAACCGAATAAGAAGTCGAACTGGGCACGGGGTCCGCGGGCATAACGGTTCTTGCCCTTGCCGGCCTCCGCATTCGCCTGCGCATCGGTCACGTTGATTCCCAGAACCTTGGTGATGGCGTTGAAGAGCTGGTCGGCCCGCAACCGTTTGGGCGAGCTGGCCGCGAAGACGGGCGGCGATTCGACCGACGGGTCTTTCGCCCGAATGTCCCGTTGATACGCCTCGGTCCGAGCGATCGTCTGAAACAACCACTTCGTGTCGTATTTGTTGGCGACGAAAGCGTCGGCCAAGAGATCGAGAACTTCGGGCATTCGGGCCTGGCGTTGGGGCCCCATGTCGTCGATCGGCATGTAAAAGCCTTCGCCGAGCATTTCCGCCCAAATGCGGTTGACGAAAGCCCGCGAGAACCAGGGATCTTTGTCCGCCGTGATATATTTGGCCAAGGCATGCCGGCGGCCCTCGTCGGAAAGCCCGGACGCGGGCCGCTTGCCGTTGACGAAGAACACGGGCTCCATCTTCGTCCCCTTGGACGACGGATTCTTCAGGTCGGGCATGTAATGCTCGGCCGTCGCCCGCTTCATTCCGCCGGGCAGCGGTGCCTCTTTGATTTCCTTGAGCGTGAGGGCGCCGTCTTTGTTGGTGTCGGCAATGGCTAATAGACGGTCGAACTGTTTTTCAAAGGGAGTGTTCCTCACCTCGTCTTTGGTGATCTTGCCGTCGCCGTTGCGATCAAAACGTGCGAAGAGCCGTTCCGGGTGCTCGAGAAATCCGCCGCCCCCTTTGCCCTTTGCCCCTTTGCCCTTCGCCTTGCTATTGCTTCTGACAGGCGATTTTTCCTCATAGGAAGTGACGACAAACGTGGGTGGCTGCGTTTGCCCTTCCCGCTTGACTTGGACTCGCGGGAAGAAGGCGGCCAACTGGTGGAATTGTTGCCGCTTCCACTTGTCATTCGGATGGTCGTGACAATTGGCGCACTGGATTTGGATGCCTAAGAAAATCCGGGATGCTTCAGCCGCGATCTCGTCTGCCTGGCCGGCGTGCGCGAAGATCAACGCCGTCTCGCCATGTTCGGTGACTTCGCCGGTCGCCGTCAGGAGCGAGGTGGTGATCTTGTCCCATCCCTGGTTGTCGCGGATCTGGTCGGTCATCCACTTCTCGAACGTCCCTTCCATGATGCGAGCCCGCATGTCAGTCGCCCGCAGAAAGATCACGTCCCGCCAATATGCCGACCAGTTGTGGGCGTATTCTTCGCTCGAAAGCAGGCGATCGACGACTTTCATCCGCTTGTCGGCGTCCGGATCGAGGCCGAACATCGTCACTTCGCGAGGCAGCGGCATGGTGCCGGCCAGATCGAAATGCACCCGGCGGAGAAAATCTTCATCCGAAGTTCGCGGTGCGGGGGACGTTCCCGTCTCGTTCAGGTTGTCCAAAATCAGTCGATCAACGGCCGCCGCGACGGCTGCCGAGTTCTTTAAGTCGACCGACGGACGAGGACGATGCGTCGTCGGGTTGTTCTTGTAGGCCGCCGCTCCCTCGGATTTCCATTTCCTCGCGCCCGATTCTTCGGACGATTTGCTTTTTGACGATTCTGCGGCCGGGCTCGAATCGGAAGCGGGCTTTGCGGTCTCTTCCGCCGCGAAGAGCGACGAGGCCGCCATAAAGAGGGCCGCCGCGAGTCCGAGGCGAGAAACAGTTCGCACGTTTCGAGATCGAGCCATGAGAGTCTCCCGCACTGCAGACTGAGCCAGGCGAACTGGTGGACATCCGTCCCAATTCAGCATCCGTGATCCGCGACCGGCTACACGATTCTATATCGTAT
>CAYWOV010000623.1:0-3127 GCA_964459965.1 uncultured Planctomycetaceae bacterium
CGACTGGGAGCCGCCGCGTAGCAGTCTCCGACCGGTGAGTGCGGCTAAGCGTCTTTTCCACGCAGTTCTCCCAAATTCATTTCGGTAGAAATAAGGTCGCAAACACCGACCATTTCATGAAAGCCATTAGAGGACGGTGGCTACGCTGGCATCTTTCCACGCGACGCGGAGGCGCGCACGTTGAACGGATGTCGGGCGACAGCAGGTTGCAGAATTCGTGCCAATAGAGCAAGGCACGAGGGTCGCATCGTGCCTCGTCTCAATGGCGTGCGAGAAAAGCCATCGTTTTGACGATCGGGCGGGTTGCACCTAACAGCAGGGGCCATCGATTGACGATCTCTCTGGCCCGTTCTTCGATTTTCAGCCGGTTCAAAAGCGTCCCGAACGGTCCCATTTTTTGCAGCAGACGTCGAGCCGCATCCGCCTGGCGGGCCGTTTGTTCCAGCAGCCGGAACCGCTCGCCGCCGTCGTTCAAACTTTCGGGAACTTTGCGGTTTTCGCCGATCTTGGCCGCGACCGGATAAATCGGATAGTGGCGGCCGACCTGTTCCAAAAAAATGCCGTCAGCGTGCCGGATCGCGTCGCGGTCCTCGGGCCAATACTCGTCAGTGGGAAAGGACTTCAACACATCGACATGGTGGCAAATCTGCAGGTAATCGACCTGAAAATCCAGCCGGCCGCCGCCGCAAACACTCCCTTTGATCTCGTTGGCCGGAATCTCGCGAAGCAGGAACCGTTCACCCCGTTCGTTGACGACCGTCATGTCGACGGCGCCATACAAAGCCATCGCGTTGGGATGCGCTTCGAGATGCCGATGAAACGCCTCGAATGCTCCGGGATGCAGCAAATCGTCATCGCAAAGATACGTAACGTATTTGCTCCGGACAAGCTGTTTTCTGAAACACTCGTTCGAGCACCAGGAGGCGATCGTTTTGGTTCTGCGCAACTCGTCCGTCTCCCATGAGCGGACAAACCGAAAACGCGGATCCGACGCGAACGGCAGGCACTCGAAAAACCCCTGGTCGTACAGCACGCCGCTGTCGAAGACAATCGCTTCCCAGTCGGCAAAAGTCTGATGGGACAGGCTGGCGAGCGCCTCGGTCACGCGGGCGGGCTTGTTGTGGCTCACCACGATGCAGGTGAAGAGTGGTGAGACCGGGCGCGGGCGCTCACCTGTTTCAGGGGAGGAGCCCGTTCCTAGCGTCTTGACTCGCCACTCAACACTCGCCACTCGCCGCTCCTAATGCACAAAGTGCAGGCAAAGCTTCCAGTACCAGTCAAAGACAGCATTCGCAAGTCGCAGGAGCGCGCTGTCGCCAGCTCCCGGAACGCTCACGCGGCCGTTGAATGCCGAAACCAAGTCCCTGTCTGAAACAAGCCGCGAACTTTGGATCGTGCGACGCGATTTTCGCCAGCGACGACTCATTCGCAAGAAATCGGCGTACGATCGCAGCTTGGCACCGAGCCAGCCGCCTGCCGCGGCGTAACACAAGACGGCGGCCTCCATGACGAGCAGCGCGGGCAGAATTAGCAATAGGAACGAGGCCCGATGAGTTTTGCACAACCAGATCAGCCGATTCCGCTCGATGAAAAAGAATTTTGCCGCGCTGCGGCGGAAGTCGTAACGGTGATACACGATCGATTGGGCGCTTAAGACAATTCGATGGCCGCGCAGGCGCGCTCGCAACGACCAGTCCAAATCGTCGTGATACATGAACAAGTCGGCATCCAAGAGGCCGATGTCGCGGACGACGTCGGTTTTGACGAGCATGGCCGCGCCGCTGGCGTACGGAATTTCGGAGTCGTCGGCGAATTGGCCCAGATCGACTTCATCCAGATGGCCGCACGATCCGACACCCGTGTAATGCAAATGGTTCCCCACGGTGTTGATTACGGGCGGCGTGCTGGCGGGAGTTCGGTAAATTTTTGATTGGCAGACGCCGATCGTTGCATCGACCTCGGCCGAGCGGACGAGTTCATCGAGCCAGCGTCGATCGACGAACGTATCCGGATTGAGCAGCACCACATACCGAGCGCCGGCGGCAAGTGCCCAGCGGACGCCGACGTTCGAGCCTTCAGCGAATCCGAGGTTGGCGCGGTTTTCGACCACTTGGAATGCCGGATATTCGCGGCGGATCCAGTCAGGCGTTCCGTCGTCGGATCCGTTGTCCGAAACGACGACCGTGAAATCATGTCGCGTCTGCGCTGCCAACGAGGGAAGGCATTCCTGCAGGTCGCGCAGATGATTTCGTGTCACGATGACGATGACAATATTCATTGCAGCAGCTGACGCGGAAGTTGGGTCGATGCCTCCGCCGTCGTTACGGACGGCGGCGACACGAATCGGTAGAGCTGGTAGCGATCGCTGCTCACGATCGGCCGGAACATCCGGCGATCGCGGACGGCCTCTCGGATCAGGGCATCGTCGGGATAGTGGGAAACGTTTTCGGGAACAGACACGACCAGCCTCACGCCTTGATCGAACAGAAGACGCAGGTACTGGTCGCGAGGCATCCTTCCCGCCAGCAGCCACCGGTCGAGCTGCATGTACGGAACTTCGCTCAAATAGGCGAGCTGCCATTCGGCGTCGCAACTCAAGAAGTGCTCTCCCGCTTGGGCCTGCGATCGCAGCCAGCCCGCGCAGTCGGCCATCTCGTTGCGGGCAGCGGCGATTTGGTGATGGTTCTTATACAGAACGTAAGATCCCTTGATCGCATTGAAGGTCACAAAGGCCGCAAGGAAGGTGAAGATCGCCGGCGCCGCCCAGCGCCGTACCCGAGGATGCCAGTCCAACAGGATTGAAACCCCCTCCAAATAGTAGAGCAAAAGGAGCGGAGCGACCGGCAGAAGATAGCGCGCCCCGGCTGGCAGATTCATTACGATTCCCGCCGAATAGCCGGCCACGGCCAACGCGATCAGAAATTCGCGACGCCAGAGACGCCGCCCTAGGCCCACGAGACCTGGCGAAAGGCAGACAGCAAGCGCCGCGATCGGATTTGCCTGAAGTCCCAGCAAGAACCGGGGCATCTCGGCGGCCGACTCATAGACGTTGTTGAGCATTCGCGCAAAGAGAGCACCGATCGGTTGGTTGATAAGTGCCTGCACTCCCGCCATGTAACTGGCCGGG
>CAYWOV010000623.1:3137-3271 GCA_964459965.1 uncultured Planctomycetaceae bacterium
ACGCCGCCCTAGGCCCACGAGACCTGGCGAAAGGCAGACAGCAAGCGCCGCGATTGGATTTGCCTGAAGCCCCAGCAAGAAACGGGGCATCTCGGCGGCCGACTCATAGACGTTGTTGAGCATTCGCGCAAAGA
>CAYWOV010000624.1:0-3267 GCA_964459965.1 uncultured Planctomycetaceae bacterium
CTCTGCGTTCGTCGCCAATTGGGACAATAAGGCCGACAATCTGCGCCGGATCGCCGATCAGCTCGCGCTCAATCTCGATTCCATCGTCTTTGCAGACGACAACCCCGCCGAGCGCGCCCTGGTGCGCCGGTTTTTGCCCGAGGTCTCGGTGCCCGACATGCCGGACGATCCGTCCGGTTTTATCGCGGCAATTTCGCGGCATCGTTACTTTGAAATGACGACATTGACCCGCGAAGATTCCGCGCGGGCGCGTTACTATTCCGAAAACGCGCGCCGCCAGGAGCTCATGACCAGCGCGCCCGATCTGGAATCGTTCCTCTCTTCGCTGGACATGAGGATGTCGGTCGAGCCCATTACCGAACTGAACATCGAACGCGCCACGCAACTCATCAACAAGTCCAACCAGTTCAATCTCACCACGCGTCGCTACACGCTGGCTGAAGTCCGCGAGATCTCCTCGAGCCCGGAGTGGCGGACCCGAACGTTCAGCCTCCGCGATCAACTTGGGGACAATGGCCTGATCGGCGTGATCCTGCTCCGCAAACAGGCCAAAGCCCTGGAGATTGATACTTGGGTCATGAGCTGTCGCGTGTTGCAGCGAGGGGTGGAACAGTTTGCAAGAAACGAGCTCGTCGAATTGTGCCGTGCCGAGGACTGCGTCCGTCTGTCCGGAACCTTCATTCCCACTTCCAAAAACGGGCTCGTCGTCGAACTGTACGAGCGGCTCGGCTTTTCGCTGACCGGTGCGGATGGCGGCCAGACTTTCTGGGAGTTGCCAATGAGGGACGATCTGCCGCCTCTTCCTCATTTCATTCGACGGCAAACCGCGCATGGATGATGTTCGCGCTTCGCTTCAGGAAATCTTCCGCCAGGTATTCGACGACCCGAATATCGTTTTCACTGATGAAATGACGGCCGGCGACGTCGACGGCTGGGACTCCATCACGCATATCGACCTGTTTCGCCGTCGAACGAGCGATGGGAATCCGCTTCGCGACCGCCGAAATGTCCCGTTTGAAGGATCCGGACCAGAATATCGGGACCTTCCTGCAACTCATCCGCCAGAAGCGTCAAGCCAAGTGAGAATTTGTGATGTCGCTGTGTTCCCTGACCCGCCCTCCGGTCGAAATCTTTATGGCAGCTATATCCGCGGAGCAAGCAGATGACGACTCTCACCAATCCCCGCTGGATCAAGGCGAAAGGGATTTTGTTCTTGCTGCTCGGAACTCTGGCGGCCGCGCTGATCCTGATCGAGCACCCTGATTGGCGGATTGGCTTGCTCTTGGCTGTGGCGATCTGGTCCTTTTGCCGCTTCTACTATTTTGCCTTTTACGTCATCGAGAACTACGTCGATCCGAGCTATCGCTTCGCCGGGCTCTCGTCGTTTTTCCGCTACTTGTTGACAGGGCGGCACGACGATCGTCGCAAGCCGTCCTGAGCCCGCCCGAACTTCATCCGCGAGCCGAACAAGACGGATCATCGGGATAGCCCCCCGCTTGCGCCGTCCGGTTGCCCTTCGCATGACCCTTTCCGGAAACATTGCAACCGGATGATCGTGCAGTTCGTCTTCCCGATCGGCACGCGCCTCATCTCCGCCTGAAGGCCTCCGTCAACTGGTTGGCTTGCGGAACACCGCATGCTTTCCTTGGGGATTTGGTCGGCAACCGACCTATGCTTTCAACGCAAGTCGTCCTCCGACGACGGCATCCGCGCCCAACCTACGCGTACCCCGCCTCGAAAATGCCTGTGCCGATCACGGGCCCTACCTGGAAAGTACGATCATGTTTCCATTTTCTGGCGGTCCCTTCAGACTTCGGAAATCGCTCAGAACACGCGGCTCGCAGGCCTATAGTATCGAAGCGCTTGAGAGTCGGATTCTGCTGAGCGCCTATACGGTCTTGAACCTGAATGATCATGGCGCCGGCTCGCTGCGGCAGGCGATCGTTGCGGCCAACAGCAATCCCGGTGCCGACGTGATCAACTTCGGCGTGGCGGGCACGATCGAGCTGACCAGCGCTCTTCCCACCCTCGCCGGCCAGGTCAACATCGATGGCGCGACCGCCCCGGGCTTCGCGGGAACGCCCGTGGTCGAAATTAACTTCAACCACTTCGCCGGTCTCGAGTTCGTTGCGTGCGCGGATGGTTCCACGCTGCGCTCGCTGTCACTCGTCGGCGCCTCCGGCAACGGCGTCACGCTCGACTTCGTCCAAAACATGCACATCGTCGGCAACGACATCGGATTGAACACCGATGGCGCGACGGCCGCGGGCAATTCCGGTGACGGAATTGAGTTGCTGTATTCGTCCAACAACACGATCGGCGGCGTGGCGGCTCCGGACCGCAACGTGATTTCCGCCAACGGCCAGCAGGGCATTCTCGTCAGCACTTCGTCGAACAACGTCATCATGGACAATTACATCGGCACCGACGTGACCGGCACGGTTAATCTCGGTAACGGCGCCAATGGAATCCTCGTGACTGGTTGCTCTTCAGGAAACCTGATTGGCGGAGTGGCGACCGGCGGCAACGATCCGGCATACGGGACCTACGTGCGGCCGCCGGAAGGCAACCTCATCTCCGGTAACGACGCCAACGGCGTGCTAATTACCGACGGTGCCACGCGGAACCAGTTGAGCGGCAACTTCATCGGAACGGCCATCTCCGGCGATTCGGCACTGGGCAACCGGCTGGACGGCGTGTCGATCGTGCAGGCAAACGACAACTCGCTGATCGGCTGCCTGTTCCAGGACAATCCCTTCGTGTACTACAACGTCATCAGCGGCAACGGGGCAAACGGCCTTGTGGTCGACAATTCCAACGGCACGACGATTCAGGCCAACTACTTCGGCATGGGTGCCAATAATAACACGGCCGTCGGCAACGGGCAGAACGGCGTGGTTGTCGAAGGGTCTTCCACCCAAACGATCATGGGCGGACCCATTCCGCTGGGCAACGTCGATGCCGCCAACGGGCAGAACGGCATCGTCGTAAGTAACACGGCCAGTTTCTTCACGTCGTACAATACGTTCTGCGGCCTGGCGGCGTTTAGCGACAATCCGAGTTTCGGCAACGGCGCCGACGGCATGCTGCTCTCCTCGACGGGGGGCAACATTCTCCTCCGCACGAACATCGTCACCGAAAATGGCCACGACGGCATTGAGATTGCAGGCGCCGCCCAAGGCATCCGCGTGACCGGCAACCTCATTGGGCTTGGGCTCAACGGCACCTCAGCCGTTGTGCCGATGGGGAACGTCGACAACGGTGTTG
>CAYWOV010000625.1:0-3265 GCA_964459965.1 uncultured Planctomycetaceae bacterium
GCTGCGGCCGCTGTCGTCGCGATCTATCTGTGGCCGAAACTTTCGGCGAACCGGAATCAGCCGGCACCCGAGATTGTGAAAACGCACGTCGTAGAGTCCAAGCCGCAACCGACAATCCAGATGAGCAAACATGAGCCGGGGTCGTTGCCGACCGTCGTTAGCGAGGCTTCCCCGATCCAGGTGAAGGAAATCGACGTCCGCGAGGAGCTTGCCCGCTTGCGGCACGAGTTGGCGCGATCGGAGACCGAAATCCGGAAATTAGCCAATCAAGCGAAACTGCGACGGGCGAGCGCCCAGTTGGATTTGCTGTTGGCCAAATACGGACGGAATTGAGTGGACGGCGACCGAGCCACCGAAAAAATTGTGCTCGAGTCTCAAGGAGACAAACTGATGACAGGCAGATCATCCACTTCAAAATGGTCGGTTGGGTGCCACGCCCACGGCTTTGCGTGGGCGTGCTTCGGTCGCCAAGCGGATTCGCACGCCCACGCAAAGCCGTGGGCGTGGCACCCATTCAATTTGAGTGGACGGACCACCGAAGTTCGGCCGGAGCGTCGCTGTCCCAGTTTTCAAACCGTCGCGACTCGGTTTGGGATTGCGCGTCGATTCTTGTCGGCGTCCCTGCTCGTGATCGCCGGCTTCATCGCATCGAGTGATCAAGCGGCCCGAGTCGTCCGAGCGCAAGAGCCGAAAGTTCCCACTGCGCAAGGGCCTCCCAATCAAGACGTGCTGAAGTTTGCCGGGGGAGGGGTCTACTACGTCGCTAGGAACCTCATCGCGCGCCGCGACCGGCTCATCGCGCAACTGCAATCACTGAGGAGCAAGGTCGATGAGGCGGACATCACGGGAGATGAGGCGCTCAATCGGCTCGCAACGCTAAAGCGCGATCTGGAGAGCCTGCAAAAGCGCCTCGACGAAAACAAAATGCTCGTCACCCCGTTCAAGATGAGCATTCAGACCGAGACCGTCACGTTCGATCTCGGATCGGAGAAACTGGTGGTGATCACGGCCGACGACGTTCGGGTCGAGAGTTGGGCGGGGCCAGGCGTGAAATGTTTTTTGGAGAAGACGGTCTTCACCGCGGGCGACGAATCGGCCGAACCTCAATTGAAGGCCCTGGAGGTCGTCCATCAGCGCGGTCACTTCCCGCAGATCGTCGGCCGGATGAGTTCCGAGGCCGAGGCGGACGAACGCAAGTTCTTCGACAGTCCGATCGGACGCAAACTGAATGAGGCTCAACGTGCCTCTCGGAAATCGCTTGTCGATGAAATCAGCGGAAACTACGCCATCTACCGCGATTTCCAGGGAAAGGAAATCGATTCCATTCGGATCAAAGGGACCGAGTACGATCAGAATCGCTCGATTCTGTTTCGGACGACATCGGACGATGGGACGGGCACGTTGGGCAGCACCCGCCAAAGGCACGTCAAGTTGACCGTGTTTCTGCCTGCCTGCAAGTCAGTCGCGTTGCGCGGCTGCCTGGTCGGATTGCACGTCCAGGGCTTGAAGACGGCGCTCGCTGTTACGAATGCCGATTCGCGGGATCGCGACTACGACGGACGATTCGAAATCGCGAACCACGTCGGCCCGGTTCGAGTGGAACACGTCCCGATTCAAAAGATTGATCATGTGCAGGGCGACGTGCGGCTACTGTTGACGGAAGAATTCTCGAACACCGGCACGACCAATCAGGGGAATTGGCGCTTAATGTTTGCGCCGGCGCCGAATGAGCTGGACTGTACCAACATCATCGGCGGCCTGTCGGCCTGGTGCGGTCGAATGAATTTGAAGCTAGCTGGTATTTCCGGCCCGATCGACGTCCGCAATGAATTCGGCGATACGGTCCTGACAGTCGACCCCTCGACCACAATTGCCGCCCATCGAGTCGTCTCGGAAGCAGGACGAATTGACGCGATCGTGCCGCTGGGCCTCGTGGACCGGCTCCCGCTCTTCGCGGCGACGAGTCACGGAAAAGTCGAGACGAATGCAGACGATAAAGTTCTCGCTGAGCGGCTGTTCGGGACGTCGGGACGAAAACCGGGCGATTTTCGGAACTGGCGCGCGTTCGCTTCCAAGTCGCTAGCGGGCTCGCAGTTCGAAAACTTTGGCCGCGTCGCGCTGGCCTTGGCCGGCGAAAGCCGACCGCCGGGCCTCGATCTCATCAGCCGCGACGGCACCGTCGCGGTGAAAGTCGCAAAGTGACGATTCATCGCACCGGTCCGCGGCGTCGCATCCGCCTGCTCTCCTGAGGTGCGGACGCTAAAATAATTGCAAGCAAGCGAGCAACTGCCGCGCGGGTCGGCTGAGGAGCTTCGTATGCGTTGCAACCGTGCAGGATGGCGTCACTCATTGCGCTTCGGCCCGTTCTGGGCCTTATGTGTCGCCGCCGGGTTTTACCTTCTCGGCGCGCGGAGCGGCGACGCGGCCGATCCAGCGGCGGCTAAGCGTTCCTCAGAAGCCGCAAAATCGCAGAGCAGGGGGGAACGCCCCGGCGAAGTGGCCGTGCTGTTTCACTTTTCGGACGGCGGATCGCGGCGGGTGATGATTCCGAAGCAAGCGATCGCCATCGCGACCCCGTATGGGCGGCTGGAGATACCCATCGAGGACATTCGCACGATCGAACTGTCGCCGCGACTTCGCGAGGCCACCAACAAGCGGGTCCGCGACGCGATCGCCCGCTTGGAAAGTTCCGATGCGAAAGAGCGATCGGCCGCCACGGCCGAGCTGTTTAATCTCCGCGAGAAATCGTACGTGGCACTGTTGCGCGCCTCGAAATCGAGTCGCAAAGAGTTGGCCCAGCGCGCGGGCGAGCTGGTCAAAGACCTGCGGCCGATCGTTCCGCGTGAGATCTTCGAGGCGTCGATTTGGGACGTCATCGAAACCGATCACTCGCGGTTTGCAGGGGAGATCGAGTGGTCCGCGCTGGGGCCGGGCAGGGATCGCATTCTGGAAGTCGAAGCCAACCGGACCGATCGGCAGGTGGCGGCGTGGGTGCTTGATAACTTCGGGATAGTGTGGGCGGGCGGCCGTGAGATCCGCCACGAAAGACTGCTCCCCAAGGAAGACTTCCGCATCGTGCTCCAGGATCAGACCGCGAGGTCGTCGGTCAATGGGCCGTTTATCCGCGGGCCGAAACACGTCGAATTCAATCGCGACGACATCGAGCGCTTGGCCTCGCTGACCGCGGTCACGAATCTCGAATTTTCTTCGGCACGCGTCAACGACGAGGTGGTCCGCCGGCTGTCAAAACTGACCTCGCCCGAAA
>CAYWOV010000626.1:0-3263 GCA_964459965.1 uncultured Planctomycetaceae bacterium
AATTCGCCGGTCCGAACGCACCGGAGAGGCGTTTCGTCACCTCGCGGTGTAACAATTCTGGAGTCGCGCGTTGATGCTCCGGCACGAGGACTCCGCAGGAAAGATAATACTGGAACGCCTGCTCCAAGGTGATATCCAGATCGATAATCGCGCTCTTAGGCACCGAGACGACCCATCCTGTCATCGGCATGGGAGCGGCCGGAATCATCACGCTGATCATCTGCTCGCCGGCTGCCAGGGTCATTTCGACCAGGCTTTCACCCATCGCGAATCCGATCGTCCAGACCCCGCGGCGCGGAAACTCGACGGCTACTACGCGATTGTACGCAAAAGGCCGCTCCGAGAAAAAAAAGTCGGTCACCTGCTTCACGGACGAATAGACGCTGCTGATGATGGGGACGCGTGCCAGCACAAGAGTTTCAAACCGGCTGACAACCCACTGCCCCATTCGCGCGGTGACCAACCTTCCCAAGAAATACAACGCGATGATGGTGAGCGCTGTCGCCAGAGCGCTCAAAGAGCCCAGGCTTTTGAAATACCGGATCGTGACGAGTTCCATATAAAGCCCGGTGGCTGTCGCCGGCCAGTCGTTTGGCCGCATTCGGTACGCCACTTCGGCAAAGTCAAGGTAGGGGACTGAGCGCTCTCCAAAGGGCACATAGGCGACCTCGGCCAACTCGGCAGTTGACGGCGGCTCGACCGGTTTTGGCCCATTTGGTGTAGACGACCCCGGTCGCGCCGGCTCGGGCGGCGAGAGGGATTTTTGAACCGCGCTTTCCGGAATGCGATAATTGCTTCCACAAAACTCGAGGGGTGGAAGCCCGATGGCTGGGACCAATTCCTGGGTCGGTCGCGATTTGTCGATGACTTCGGCGATCACAAACCGAACACCCGTCGTGATCGGGCTGACCACGTAGCCATAAATCATCTGGCCGATCCAGACCAGGATGACGAGGGTCAGAATTGGGGGCAGGACGATCGCCAGGCCCTTCAGGAAAAATTGGGTGGCCGTGGCTTTCTTCGGGGCTGCGGCTGACGGTTTATCGGCGGCGGCCTGAGGCACGCTCTCCACCGGCGGAGTCGGATCGGCTTCAGGCGGGATTTCCATGTCGAACAGCGATTCAGCCGGTGGTTTGACGAATTAACCGGGGGGACCCGATACGGACTTTTTCCCCAAGGCTCGCGCAATTACGGTTACAGTCACGGAGGAAGCGTTTGCCGCCAGTAGCGCCTGCGCGACCTCGTTCGCGGTTGCGCCCGTCGTAAGGACGTCATCGACTAACAAGATGCGACGCCCTTCGAGGTCGGAGTGATATCGGCGAGGCACGTGGAACGCGCCCTTGAGATTCGTGCGTCGCCGGCTCTGCGGAAGCTCGGACTGTTTGTCCGTCCGGCGGGTTTTCGCAAGTATATGGGTCGCCATTTTGACTCGCAAGCGGCGCGAAAGCACGGTCGCCAGCGTCTCCGGTGCATGGGGAGTCCGTCGCACGCTCTCGGTCCAGTGATGGGGAACGGGGACAATGAGCTGGGCGCGAGCGCCGCGCAACGACCACTCTTCGCGTTGCCATAGAAACCCCGCCAACGCCGCGGCCAGCTCTTCCGACCGGGGGCGCTTTGCCGCGAGGCACATGCTGCGAAGAGCCTCGCTGTAGATCCCCAGTCGAATCACCGTCTCGAAGTGAAATCGATCGCCGCGGCAATAAATGCAGTCGCGTCGCGCATCGATAAACGGACCGACCGAGGCGCCGCACCGCAAACATCGATTGTCATTTGGCGGGGAAATGGCGTCTTGGCAGGTGTGGCATAAGTGCGGCATGACGCTTTTGAGCCCGCCCCACGGTTCGTCCTCAAGTCCGCAAGCTGCACAAGAAGGCGGCGCGACCAAACCGATCGCGGCTCCCAGCCAGCGGTCGCACGCTGTCCGCAAATTTGAAATGCAATGCGAACGATTTACGGCACTTCCGACTCGCGTTCTGGACGCGCCACGTGCGTAAAGAGAGGTAAGCCAGGAAGAATTCATCACGCGTCGCTGCGAATCAATTCTGTCGTTTGTGCCGAACTTTCCTATTCTTCCGGCCAGGAAAGAGCCGATGAATACGTTTGCAATTCACAAGGAGAGTGCCCATGCGGGTTCGCGCGATTTTCAGTTCGCTGTTTGTCGGAATGATCATGGCAGCCGCCGTGAGCTTCGCCCCGACCGGTGCCGTCGCCGGAAACGAAGGTCAGCCGCCCGATTGGCAGCGGTTCTACTATTACCCGTACGTCTATTACCCGCACAACTTCCAGCGGCCGGTCGAGTTCGACCACATGTACTACCGCTATCCGCAGCAGCGGCAGATTCCGGTCTACAACACCGCTTGGCACAACTTCTATCCCGAGCCGCATCCCTGGCATCAGGGAGCCGCGTTCATTCTTGACGTTTTCTAAGCGTCAATTTGGGATCGCATAAAACGCATTCGCCGCTGCAACGCCGCTGCCTCCAGCGGCGTTGTGCTTTTGGCTGGCGAGGCAGCGCTCTAGCGCCGCCAGAAACAGCAGGACGTTGGAGGGAGTGCTCGTCTCGCCCATCTGTCCGATGCGCCAAGTTTTTCCCTTGAGCGGCCCCAAACCACTACCGATCTCGATGCCGAACTCGCAAAGCAACTGCTTGCGCAGGGCAAGGTCGTCGACGCGCGCTGGAATTACGACCGAATTGAGCATGGGAAGTTGATTGGGCTCGGCGACCGAATATTCGATCCCCAACGCCTTGAGTCCGGCCTTGAGCGCCCTGTGATTGCGCGTGTGGCGGGCGAAACGGTTCTCTAGGCCCTCTGCGAGCACAATTCGCAGTGCCTCGTGGAGAGCGAAGTTCATGTTGATTGGGGCCGTGTGATGGTACGCACGGTCCTGTCCCCAATAATTGCGGACCAGCGACATATCGAGGTACCAACTGGCGACCTTCGCTCGGCGTTTGTCCATCGCGGCGATCGCCCGCGGGCCAAAGGTGACCGGAGCTAAACCGGGCGGGCAACTCAGACACTTTTGCGTGCCGCTGTAAACCGCGTCGAGCTGCCACGCATCGACTTCGACCGGCGCTCCGCCAAGCGATGTCACGCAGTCGGCCAGCAACAGGCCGCCGGCTTCGTGAACGATCGCCGCGATCTCTTCGAGAGGCTGTCTCGCGCCGGTTGACGTTTCCGCATGCACGATGCCGACGACCTTTGGGGCGACGCGTTTGACCGCTTCCGCCACTTCGTCGGGCGGAAAAACGTCTCCGAAATTAC
>CAYWOV010000627.1:0-3258 GCA_964459965.1 uncultured Planctomycetaceae bacterium
CCCGCGGTCTTGATAATCGCTTCGTTCCTGGTACGGTTTAGACGTTTGTCCTTTCGCACTCGTAACCGGACCTGCCGTGCCGCGACGCAACGACATTCACAAAATTCTGATCATCGGCTCCGGCCCAATCGTGATCGGCCAGGCCTGCGAATTCGACTATTCCGGCACCCAGGCGTGCAAAGCCCTGCGAGAGGACGGCTACGAAGTCGTCCTGATCAACTCGAATCCGGCGACGATCATGACCGACCCGGAGACGGCCGATCGCACCTATATCGAGCCGATCACCTGGCAATACGTTCAGAAAATTATCGAAGTCGAAAAGCCCGACGCTCTCTTGCCGACGCTGGGTGGCCAGACCGGCCTGAACGTGGCCATGGACCTGGTCAGCCGCGGCATTCTGCAGCAGTTGGGAGTCGAGTTGATCGGGGCCAAGGAAGAGGTCATCGCCAAGGCCGAAGAACGCGACTCGTTCAAAAAAGCGATGCAGAAAATCGGCCTGGATGTCCCCAAGAGCCGCATTGTGCATTCGATCGACGAAGCCCGCGACGCGGTCCGCGAGATCGGCCTTCCGATGATTATTCGGGCCAGCTTCACGCTGGGCGGCACCGGGGGCGGCATCGCCTACAACAAGGAGGAATTCGAGTCAAAGGTTCGCCACGGCCTGTTGATGTCTCCGGTCCACGAAGTCCTGCTCGAAGAATCGATCATTGGCTGGAAAGAATTCGAGATGGAGGTGATGCGCGACGTCGCCGACAACGTCGTCATCGTCTGCTCCATCGAGAATTTCGACCCCATGGGCGTTCACACGGGGGACTCGATCACGGTCGCACCGGCCCAAACGCTGACCGATAAGGAATACCAGCGGATGCGGGATGCGACGATCGCCTGCATGCGCGAAATCGGCGTGGAGACGGGAGGGTCCAATGTGCAGTTCGCCATCCATCCGGGCACGGGGCGGATGGTGATCATCGAAATGAATCCTCGCGTCAGCCGCTCGAGCGCGCTGGCCTCGAAGGCGACCGGTTTTCCGATCGCCAAGATCGCCGCCAAGTTGGCCGTCGGCTACCGTCTGGATGAGATCCCCAACGACATCACCCGCGAGACTCTCGCCTGCTTCGAACCGACAATCGATTACGTCGTCACCAAGATCCCGCGGTGGACCTTCGAGAAGTTTGCCGACGCTGACCCGACGCTCACCGTACAAATGAAATCGGTCGGAGAGACGATGGCCATCGGCCGCACGTTCAAGGAGTCGCTGCAGAAGGCGCTCCGCGGCCTGGAGATCGGCCACTTCGGCTTAGGGGGTGGGAAAAAAGATCTCTGGGGAACGCCGAAGCAGCCGAGCATGCACGAAATTCGCCGTCGGCTCTCGGTCCCCAATGACGAACGCATCTTTTACATCCGCTACGCATTCAAAGCCGGCATGACCGTCGAGGATATCCGCGAGCTGACCGAAAGCGATCCCTGGTTTCTGCGCAGCATTCGCGATCTCGTCGCCATCGAGGACGAGATCCGCCTGGTCGCCCGGCTCGACGACGCCAGCCCCGATTTAATTCGCAAGGCAAAGCGAAACGGATACTCGGACCGTCAACTCTCCTTCTGGTGGAATGCATCGGAAATGGAGATCCGTCTGCGACGGAAGAGCTTGGGAATCGAAGCGACCTTCAAACAGGTCGACACGTGCGCGGCCGAGTTCGAGGCCTACACACCCTATTACTATTCCACGTACGAACAAGAGGACGAAACTCCCGCCAAAACTCCCGGCCGCAAGCGGATCATGATTCTCGGCGGCGGACCGAACCGCATCGGACAGGGAATCGAGTTCGATTATTGTTGCTGCCACGCGTCCTTTGCGCTGGCCGAGCTCGATATCGAAAGCATCATGGTCAACTCGAATCCGGAAACGGTATCGACCGATTACGATACGTCTGATCTGTTGTTTTTCGAGCCGCTGACGACCGAAGACGTGCTCAATATCTGCGACCGCATGCAACCGGACGGGGTTATCGTGCAATTCGGCGGGCAGACGCCGCTCAATCTGGCTCGCGGCTTGGAACAGGCGGGCGTCAAAATCATTGGCACCAGCACGGACATGATCGACGTGGCGGAAGACCGCGAGCGGTTCCAAGCCATGCTGCAAAAGGCCGGTCTCCGTCAGCCCCCGAACGGTATTGCGACCGACGTCGAGGGAGCACAGGCGGTCGCGCGACAGATCGGCTATCCCGTACTCGTCCGCCCGAGTTACGTTTTGGGCGGGCGGGCGATGGAGATCTGCGATGAAGAAGCGGCGCTCGTCCGTTACATGGACGAAGCTGTCAATGCCTCGCTCGGTCGGCCCGTCCTGATCGATAAGTTCCTCGAAGATGCGGTCGAGGTCGATGTCGACGCCATCTCCGACGGCCACACGACAATCATCGGCGGCGTCATGGAGCATATCGAGGAGGCCGGCGTCCACTCGGGCGACTCAGCCTGTTCGCTTCCTCCCTATTCGCTTCCACCGCAGGTCGTCGACGAAATCAAACAGGCGACGTACGCCCTCGCGCGCGAATTGGCTGTTCGCGGCCTGATGAATATTCAATTTGCGGTCAAAGCGGTCGACGGGCACGACCTTGTTTATGTGCTGGAAGTCAATCCTCGTGCCAGCCGCACGGCTCCCTTCGTCTCGAAGGCAACCGGCCGGCCGCTGGCAAAAATCGCCGCCAAAGTGATGGCAGGCGTTTCGCTGGCCGAACAGGGAATAGTCGACGAGATTTGGCCGCGGCACACTTCGGTCAAGGAAAGCGTGTTTCCGTTCTCGCGGTTCTCCGGCGTCGACATCATTTTAGGGCCGGAGATGCGCTCCACCGGCGAGGTCATGGGAATCGACGAGAAATTTCCGCTCGCCTTCGCCAAAAGTCAGATTGCGGCAGGTATCTCCCTTCCGACGGAGGGAACCGTCTTTATCAGCATGACGCGCGACCGCAAACACCTGATGATCGAACCGGCCCGCCGCTTGCGGGCCCTCGGATTCAAGCTGGTCTGCACTTCGGGCACGGCCCGCGTGCTCGCCGATGCCGGTTTGGAAGTCGAAACTGTCCGCAAACTGCAAGAGGGCCGGCCGAACCTGCTCGACAAGATGGCCAATGGCGAGATTCAATTCATCTTCAACACGCCGAGCGGCAAAGGCGCGCGGACCGAGGAGGGAAGAATCCGCGCCGCCGCTGTCGCGTATGGCGTCCCCTGCGTGACAACGATTCCGGGCTGCCTGGCCATCGTGAA
>CAYWOV010000628.1:0-3251 GCA_964459965.1 uncultured Planctomycetaceae bacterium
TTTTTTGGGGTGCAGTTCACCCTTGTAGCGCCCTAAAAAAGCCAAATAAGTCTAAAAAAAGCGGTCAGGATTGAACGGTGCGTCAGAAATGGCGCATTGGTTCCCAAGTGACGTGCTCGGTGCTGGCAGTGCATCCGCAGCGTCGGACGCGAAAAATTTCGAGACAGCCCGGATAGTCTTAGGCCGCTTCCACGATGAGTGCGCTGGATTGGCCCATCGCCGTCACGTTCACATTGAGGAAAATGCGGTTGGAGACGGGGCGGGGTTTGTCCGCGACGATGTTGAGCCGGCACTCGGGATCGGGAACCCGGTAATTCAACGTCGGCGGCACGACGCCTTCTCGCATACCGGCCAGCGAGCCGGCAAGCTCGATCGTTCCGCAACTGGCGCCTGAGTTTCCCAGCGAACTTTTCAAGGCGGTCACAGGGATTTTGTCCGCCGCGGCACCGAAGACTTCGTGGATGGCTTGGGCTTCGTCGCGGTCCATTTGAGGCGTGCCTAGCCCGTGGGCATTGATATGGCCGATTTGGTCGGGCGTCAGACCCGCGTCGCGAATGGCCGCCCGCATGGCGTTCACCAACGCGCGCGTCACACAGACGTGCCCGTTTCGGTCGAACGCACAGGAAGAGCCGGCACCCAGGACGCGGCCCAGGATTGTGGAACCACGCTTTTTGGCGTGAGACTCCTCTTCAAGGATGACGGAACACGCGCCCTCGGCGATGACTTCGCCCGTTCGCGACTTATCAAAGGGCCGCGACCAGGTTGCCGGCGGGTCATTGCCGTGTTCGGCCAAAATATCCCACAAGGCGGCGTGCATTGATTTGACGGCGTGGATTTTCGTCCCCGTTGTTCCGGCAATCATGACGTCGGCCAGGTCGCGCTGGATGACGTGATAAGCCTCGGAGACGGCAAGGTTTCCCGAGGCCTCGTTTTGCGTGATCGAATTGCTGGG
This sequence comes from uncultured Planctomycetaceae bacterium, assembly GCA_964459965.1. GTDB lineage: Bacteria > Planctomycetota > Planctomycetia > Planctomycetales > Planctomycetaceae > DASPSM01. The sequence continues at coordinate 953 of CAYWOV010000628.1, forward strand.
GCCCCGTGCATCGGCGTAAATGCCGATGTGGCAGGCCGGCATGTTGGGCAAATATCGCAACAACCAGAGCGGTTCGAGGCTGCGCAGGCCTTTGCCGCCCCATTCGTCGTATTGGAAGGAAGAAGTCGGATCGTCGGCCGAAACGCAGGTCCAGCAGGCGTCTTTCAACACCTCGGGCGGGCTGAACATCAAGTTGGCCCCGAAATCGACGCCGAACCGCTCGTGATTGATATTGGCCAAATCGAGTTTGGCGTTTTCGATCGCCAGGGAAGCGGAGGCGACGCCGAACTGGATTTCTCGGCACATCACCTTGAGGCTCTTGCGTTGTGACTTCAGATATTGGTTCTTGGCGGTTGACTCGTTGAAATCCTTGATTTCGGCTCCCACGTTGTGCGGAGAGCCGGAAAAAGGCGTCGACTCAAGTTGTGCGACGGCGCTTTTGCCACCCAGCAAGTTGGAGGAAAAGGTGTCGAAGCCAATTCCCAACGGGGAAAGTATCCCAACACCCGTGATTACGACGCGTTTTGGGGATTCGTAACTGCGTGCCATGGCATTAACGCAAGAAGGGAGGTGACGTTGGAACTAATAGCAGAGATAAACTGGGCGCTTTTTACAAGCTCAATGAGGCATTGCCCGCCACGATTGACCGTTTGCGGCGCCACCAGAAGGATCGAGCGCGGGCGACGAAATGGACGATTCGGTTGTCGCGGCCTGGACTTGTCCCGGATCCGCTTGAGCGGCCGGATAGCCCGCGGGCATGACGCCCGAAGTTTGAGCGGGATTGTATGGCGGTCTGGCTTGATTCATGTTGGCTGCAAATGCCGCTTGAGGATCGCTCATTGCAACTTGCTGACCATAGCCGCTTGGAATCGATCCGGCCGGTTGACCCATGCCTCCGACGGGAGCGACGCCCAGAACGGCCGGATTGACGCCGTTTTGCGCCAAGTATTGGCTCATGCCGGGAGTTGCGCGAAGGACCGCACCCCGCTGCTGGATGGCGGCAGCGATCTGCTGGTCGGGAACGCCGCTACGCGACATGGCGACCACATCCTGAGCGTTCAGGTTCTGCTGCCCGCCAAGACGTTGCGTCTCATTCATGAAAGCTTGCTGATTCTGCGGCGACCAACCGTTGGCAGGTCCGCCAGCGGCCGCCATTTGCGGCGACGCAGTGTACGGTGAGGGCTGCTGACCATTCGGAGCGCCAGCGAATTGGCTTCCGTTGTATTGACCGTACGGTCCGCTTTGGGCCTGGCTCGTCGGACTGGATTGGCAGCCGACAAACGTCGCGGCCAGCAGGGACGCACCCACAACGCCGGCGGCGACGACGAGTTTCACTCGCAATTGAGATTGGCTCATAGGCTCGGATCTCCCCAGCTCGGAACCGGGCCCCCATTAGCGACAATGGGACCGGATCGCAGCGAGACCGGACAAGGCAAAGGAAATGGATTGGATTGGGAGAATTCAGGAGAGAGGCGGGCGGGAATCTTAAAGATTCACCACATTCGGTCAAGAGGGCTTTCGGCACCGCGCCGCAGGCCAAAAAACCCGATCGGATTTCAGGCTGTCTTGCCGAACACCAGGCACGCGTTGTGGCCGCCGAAGCCGAAGCTGTTTTTGAGGATGCGGTTGATCTTCATCGAGCGGGCTTCGTGGGGCACATAATTGAGATCGCAATCGGGATCGGGATGATCGAGATTGATGGTCGGGGGGGCGACTTGATGTTCCAGCGCCATCAAAGAGACGATGAATTCGACTCCACCTGAGGCACCCAGCAGGTGGCCCAGTTGGCTTTTCGTGCTCGACATGGCGAGCTTGCGGGCGTGGTCGCCGAAGACCGTTTTGACCGCGATCGTTTCGGCCTTGTCGCCAAGTGGCGTGCTTGTGCCGTGGGCATTGATGTAATCGATGTCGGACGGATTGAGGTGCGCGTCGCGAATGGCGGTGGCCATGGCTCGGGCTGCGGATTTTCCCTCGGGGTCGGGGGCCGTCATGTGGGAGGCGTCGGCCGTCATGCCGTAACCGAAGATTTCAGCCATGATCTTCGCGCCGCGCGATTTGGCGTGCTCATATTCTTCCAGCACGACCACCCCGGCCCCTTCGGACAGGACAAAGCCGTCGCGCTCGGCATCAAACGGCCGGCTGGCTTTCTCGGGTTCGTTGTTGCGGGTGGAGAGGGCGTTCATCCGGGCGAAGCCGGAAAGGCACATCGGAGTGATCGCTGCCTCGCTGCCACCGGCGAGCATGACATCGGCACAGTCGTGCTGGATCAGTCGGAACGCGTCGCCGATGGCGTTGGTTC
>CAYWOV010000629.1:0-3234 GCA_964459965.1 uncultured Planctomycetaceae bacterium
TCGGCGACCTGATGACGACCTGCTTTTCCCACTACAGCCGCAACCGGCACGTCGGCGAATGCCTCGGCCGCGGTCAGGCTCTCGACCGCATCATGGCCGAGATGAACGGCGTCGCGGAAGGCATCACCACCACCCGCGGCGTGTTCGATCTGGCGAGCAACCAGGGCATCGAAATGCCCATCGCGGCCGAGGTTTACGCCGTGTTGTTCGAGGGCAAATCTCCGGCGGAGACGACGGCCGCACTCATGCTGCGTCCGCCGAAAGATGAACGATAAATCGCTCCGCTTGTGACGGTCCAGCCATTCTGTAATACTCGCCCCCAGAGGGAAAAACCGGTCGCGCCCGGCTTTTGACTCGTTGGGCAACTTTGCAAACATCTCCACGACCCGAATGCGCCCGGATCTCGATGAAGCTGCAGAACATTCAAACGAAAACGTTCGCGAATGGGCTGACTCTCATCGTGGAACCGATGGACGACGTGCAGTCGGCGGCCGTATCCCTCTTGGTTCCCGGCGGCAGTGTCTTTGATCCGCAGGGGCAAAACGGGTCGGCCTCGGTCTTGTGCGAGTGGATCCCGCGCGGAGCCGGTGATCACGACAGCAAGCAACTTTCGGCTGCCCTCGACAACCTGGGAGTCCAACACAGCGAGAGCGTGGGTACCGTGCATTTGGCCGTCAGCGGGGCGACGCTCGCCGACAAGCTGCCGCAAACCTTGCCGCTGTATGCCGATATGATTCTGCGACCATGGCTGCCCGAGGATCAGTTCGAGGCGGCTCAGGCCGGCGTCGAACAATCGCTGATGGCGATTGAGGACGAGCCGCGGCAGAAAATCATGCTCGAACTCCGCCGCCGCTGTTTCGATTCACCCTGGGGCCTGCCGTCGGAGGGCACGCTCGCCGACCTGGAAGCCCTCTCCCCCGAATCGGTGCGAGAGCATTACAAAACCTGCTTCCGACCCGACGAGGCGATTTTCGGCATCGCCGGAAACGTCGATTTCCAGGAAGTCAGCGACCTCGTCGAAAAGCTCTTCGGCGACTGGAGCCGCAAATCGGCGCCGGCCATCAAGACGTCGCCGGGCGGGCCGCCGCGGGATCATATCACGCTCGATTCGACGCAGACGCATATTGGCATCGCCTACGACAGCGTTCCCTATCGCGATCCCGATTATTACGCCGCTTGGGCCGCGGTGAGCGTGCTCTCCGGCGGCATGAGTTCGCGGCTGTTCACCGAGGTGCGGGAACGGCGGGGATTGTGCTATTCGGTGCATGCCAGCTTGAGCAGCCTCCGCGATGAGGCCCGCGTGCTGTGTTACGCGGGCACGATGGCCGAGCGGGCCCAGGAAACGCTCGACGTTACGGTGCGCGAACTCAAGCGACTGGCAAACGGCATCGCTGAGGACGAATTGGCCCGCTGCAAGGCGCGGGCGAAAAGTTCGCTCGTGATGCAGCAGGAATCGACGTTCGCCCGATCGTCATCAATTGCCCGCGACTGGTACCACCTCAAACGGGTCACGACTTTGGCGGAAGTCCGCGACAAGATCGACGCGCTTACGGTCAAAGACGTGCTCGACTACGTCGAACGGCATCCGGCCGACGATTTCACCATTCTCACGATCGGGCCTAAGCCGTTGGAGGAACCCCGTGAAGTTCCATGAGACCAAGCTCGACAATGGCATTTCGGTCATCGCCGAACTGAACCCCAGCGTGCTCTCGGTGGCCGCCGCTTTCTTCGTGCGGACCGGCGCCCGCGACGAATCGATGGAAGTCAACGGCGTGAGCCATTTTCTCGAGCACATGGCCTTCAAAGGCGACGGCAAGCACTCGGCCGACGACGTGAATCGCATCTTCGACGAGATCGGCGCGAAGTACAACGCGTCGACCAGCGAAGAGATCACCATGTTTTACGCCGCCGTGCTTCCCGAGTATCTGCCCGCCGTGTTTGAAGTCCTCGCCGGCCTGTTGCGGCCGTCGATCCGCCAGGCCGATTTCGATGTCGAGCGGAAGGTGATCCTCGAAGAGATCGGCATGTACGAGGATCAGCCGTCGTTCATCGCCTACGAGAACGCGATGAAGACCCATTTCAACGGCCATCCGCTGGGCCAGAGCATTCTGGGCTCGAAGGACAGCATCTCGGCCCTCAAGCGGGACCAGATGGCCCAGTACCACGACGAGCATTATCGCGGCGGCAACATCACCATCGCCGTCGCCGGCAACACCGATTGGGATCAGGTCGTGAAGCTGGCCAAAGAATGGTGCGGCCAATGGCCGGCCGGCCGCTCGCCCCGCCCGACCGACGAGGCTCGTCCCAACGGCGGTAAAGCTCTCGTCACCAAGGAATCGAGCACGCAGCAGCACGTGATGCAAATGTCGGCCGCGCCTTCGGCGAAAAGCCCGTTGCGGCTGGCGGCCGAATTGCTCTCGGTCATTATCGGCGACGACTCGGGCAGCCGGCTCTACTGGGAGCTTGTCGATCCGGGCCTCGCCGAGTCGGCTGATCTTTCCTACAACGAATACGACGGCAGCGGCACCTATCTCACGTATCTGTGCTCGACTCCCGAATCGACGTCCGACAACCTCAAACGGATCGCGGCGATTTACGCCGACGTCAACAAGAACGGCGTCACCGAAGAGGAACTGGAGCAAGCCAAGAACAAAGTCGCCTCGCGAATCGTCCTCCGCAGCGAACGGCCCATGGGCCGACTCTCTTCGCTCGGCAGCAACTGGGTCTATCGCGGCGAATATCACTCGGTGCAAGACGACCTCGACGCCTTCCGCAAGATCACCGACGACGACGTCCGCACTCTCTTGGCCAAGTATCCGCTCGGCCAGCTCACCACGGCCGCGGTTGGGCCGCTGGCGGCGCTTTAGTAGAATGATGAATGCCGACGGATGAGCAAGAGGGCATTGCCTTCTTCCACCCTCTTCCCCCTTCCCTCGCCCCTCCACTTGCTCTAGCCACCCCGCCCCAAAATTGTGATTATCCGCCCTCCCGAGAACTCCCGTTCAGCTGCGGAGACGGTCATGGCGCGGATTGCGATCGATAATTATCCCCCCGGAACGCCGGCGACCGATGTGCAATTTCGGTCCTTGGAAACGGGCGACATCCTCTATTTCCCGGCGATTCCGTTCAACTTTCCGCTGGCCGACCGTCAGTTCCTGCTGGGCCAGAAGCAAACTGGTGGCACGCTGCACAAGAATGTCAGCTATCGCCCGGCGCAGGATCGCCTCACGGGCA
>CAYWOV010000630.1:0-1060 GCA_964459965.1 uncultured Planctomycetaceae bacterium
CCGCTGCAGCAATCCCACGAAATGGTCTCGCCGCACAAGGTGGGCGTATTCGTGCACCAAAACGTCCTGCAGTCCGTGCCCATTTGTGAGCTCAATGAGTCGAACAGGCAGCAACACGATCGGCCGCACAAAGCCCAATGTCATCGGAGTCGTGACGAGCGCGGAAACACGGGGCGGCTGCAAATTCGGCTTGGCCAGAACGCGGCGTGTTTCCTCAAACGCTCGGCGGACCTCCAGCAAGTCGCACGCGCGCGCCGACCGGCGCAGTCGCTGGACGAGCCAGCCGCCCCAGACGAGCCGAACGGCCATCCAGGCCAGTCCGATGGCCCAGACGGCCGCGAGGCCGCCGATCGCCGACCGCGCGATGTCGGCACCGGACCGCACAGCAGGGATATCCGGCGCGGCCGCCCCGATTTGAGTTCGCGTTGACGCTTTTGTCTCGCTTCGCGTTGCGGCGCTCGGCGAAGGACTCGGTGAGGGGTTCGATGCGGATTTCGTCGCCGTTGTCGCCACGGGCGTGTCCGATTCCGGCCGCGGCCGGGATGTGGGCCCGTTGCCGATTGCGGGCGAATCGGAGTCTTGGACGGTTGCGATGCCATACAGAGCCAGGCCCAACCGATCGGCAAAACACGTCCACAACGGGCTCGCCAGCACGCAAAATAGAGCGCCGAGAAGCCAGGCCGAGCCTGCCGACGGGCGACTGCGAAAAATCAGGCGAGCGGCGAGCAAAGCGATCGAGGTGACCGCTGTCACCTGAAGCAACATAAACGCCGTCAGGACAGCCGCATGATCACCGGGATAAAAATCCAGGAAGGTGCGCATCACACTTACTCCCTGCGGTCTCTCTCGGCCTTGTCGATCATGTCGCGGATTCGCCGAGCCTCGTCGGACGAAAGCCCGGGGTCCTGCAGGAGGGCCATCACGAGCCCCTCGGCCGATCCGTCGAAGGCGGTCTCCACGAATTGCCGCATCATTCGTCCGAGAGTCGCCGTGCGCGGCGCGACCGCGCGATACAAAAACGTCCGGCCGATTTCACGGTGACTGAGCCAGCCTTTTTCCT
>CAYWOV010000630.1:1070-3232 GCA_964459965.1 uncultured Planctomycetaceae bacterium
CCAAGCGGGTGATCGTCGTCTGGATGGTGTTTCGCGCCAAACGTCGGCGGACACGAAGGGCTTCCCAAACCTCCGTGGTCGTCGCCTCGCCGCGCTCCCAAATAACATTCATCACGGCGAGCTGGGCTTTGGTGAGAGCTTTTGGGCCAACGGGATGTTTCTTCATCGACATCCTTCTATGAACTACATATGTAGGTACGGTACCTACATATGTGAGTCATGTCAATCATTCCCGCAGGGAGGGGAAGGACGCCGATGACCGAAGGGACCGCAGGCACCTCCGGATGGAGCGCAGTCCAACCTCGCCATGGCAATCGCGCGGCGTGCCCGCCGCTCGCCCAATCACTGCCGCTTGAGAGGGACAGTGACGTGCGCCGTTTGGCCGCCGACAAGCAGAACGCTCTTGTTCGGCGGATCCAGGAGTTTCCTCGTCGGCCGGTAACCCTTGCAAGAGATTTCGAAGGTCACGGCGTGCGGACTCGAGTTGTCGTCCGACTCGCCGGGCGGGATATTCCGCACGACCGCGATCCCCCGTGCATCGGTCTGGGACGTGTAGCGCTGATGGAACGCCAGACGGTCGGGCGTCGTGTAATGAATGCCCGATGCCAGTTGTGCCCGCATCATCGCCTGCGAGTCGTACCCCGCCCCAACGAAGTTGGTTCCCCCGCCAAGCCAGCGCTGATTCGGATTGAAGTCGATCTTAGCGTTCGGGATCGGCCGGCCCGCTTCATCGAGAACCTTGACTTCGCAATTTGCCGTTTGCCGCATGGGCACGACCGCTTGTGTTGCCGGCCCTTTCAGCCGGTAAGGCCGCGACTGAACGCAACCCGAATTTCTGCCCTCATAAAAAGTGGTGAAGTGGTTGGCCTGCGAGTAGGCCGCGACTTCCGCCCGAGTGGGCGAAGTCGAGACCCAATCGTCACAGAGCGCGATGAGCTGCAAGTTTTCATCAGGCGGCAACGCATCCAGCACGAATGTCCCGTCCGCCGCGATGGTGGCCGTGGCCCGCCAATCCCAACGGGGGCCGAAGTCGTTTCGGCCGCTTTCGATTTCAGCCGTGACTCGTCCGTTCTTAATTGGCCGCGGCACGGCCTCGGCGAGACGTCCCTCCAGCCGCACGCCCGGTTTCATGGTCAGATCGAGCGAAATGGAGTCTTCCGGGCGGCGCTTGAGATCGACCATCTCACTGAAGAGCACCGGCCCCTTGTCGGCGAGATGAACCACGCGCAGCAAGCCCAACACCGTTGGACTCGTCAGATCGAGCCGGCGAATCGTCAGCACGCCGTCGCGCTGGGACCAATCGAAGTCGGGCGCGAACGGCGTTCCGGGCAGCACCGGGTACAAGTTCCCCAGCAACGTCTTCTCGTGCTCGCGATGGGCGCGAATTTCGACCGTGCTCGAGTCCGAAAGCATGATCCGCCGCTTGCCGTCGAGCGAAACATAGTTGTCCCAAATCGGATGTTGCGGATGATCAATCCGCAGGGCGATCTCGTGAATTTTCTTTTTCTCGGCCGCCCGCAGCCTATCCATGGTCTTCCCCTCTCCTTGTGTGGGAAAGACAATCCGGGCGACTCCCGCCGCATCGGTTTTCGTCGGCGGAAACGTTGTGTCATCGACGCAGAAACTGCCGCTTCGGCCCCCCTCGCGCCAAGCCACGGCCCAGACGTTCACCATCGCTCCGGCGATTGGCTTGCCGCGCGTCGTGACCACATGAAACGTATAACCCGCGGCCTTTGCCGCCGGTTTCGATCCGCTCGGTGGGATGCGGGGCTCCGCGCTCGCGACGCGGTACGTCGGCGGATTCTCTCCGGCGACCGTTTGATGACTGATCGCGGACGAAGCGGTTGATCGAGAACGGCCCGAATCGTCATCCGCAAATGTTGAAGGGCGAAGTTGGACGAACGTGCCGAGAATGGAGAGCAAGACACCGCCGACGACGATCAACGACAATCGATCATTTCGCGCGGGTTCGGTCCAACTGACAATTCGGCTGACGCGAGTCGCCAACGAGCCGCCGCTCGCCGCCACGGCCCATTTCGGAGACGCGGCGCGCTGCTCTGCCAGGGACGCCAGGGCACGCGCGTAAGCGCCTCGATCTCCGCAGAGTTCGATGGCAACGTCGTCACAACGGTGTTCGCGCTCCTGGCGGATTCGTCGCGAGA
>CAYWOV010000631.1:0-3231 GCA_964459965.1 uncultured Planctomycetaceae bacterium
GGTTCGACGACGAGTCGTTGCGGACCCTCATCGCCCTGCGCAGAGGCCAGCAGACTGAATCCGACGATCGCCGCTCTTAACGGAAACTTAAGGAACGAATACGGTCGTAACGGGTTCGCCGGTTTCATCGGAAGCAAACTCCGATCGGGCAGGCGGTGAGGCGGGTGGAACCGCGGGTTCCGGGGAAGGCGGGGCACTAGGCTGGATACCACTTATATCGGTGGGATCAGCACACTTGATTATGACCGGATCGCTCGGCCGATTCTAGTATGGGGAACTCCTGCCCGCTGCCTAGGTTACGTCCCACCTCAGAATCTCGGATCGGAAACCTTTTATTGGTCGATCCGCCGCATTAGAATCAATTTTCGCCAACTGACCGATTGGGCGAGGCGCTCGGAAGCACCGGAGTCTTCCAATCGGTCCTGCCGACAGCCTGCCCCGATACCGACCTGCCACCCGCCTGCCTTTCGGCCTCACCTGGAGACGGCCATGCTCGATCTGCTTTGTGGTTCCGCGCGGACGTGTGAAGGCATTTCCCGGCGAAGCTTTTTGCGCGTCGGAGCCTTGGCCGGCTTGGGGATGTCGTTGCCAACGTTCTTGCGCGCCAAATCGGCGCAGGCGGCGACAACTTCGCGGGACGTGAATTGCATCCTGATCTGGACGCACGGCGGCACCAGCCACCACGACACGCTCGATCCCAAGCCCAATGCACCGGTGAGTGTGCGAGGCGAATTCGGCGCGATCGACACGGCCATCCCCGGCGTGCAGTTTTCCGAAATTTGTCCAAACATGGCGGCCGGGCTCAAGCGGTTCGCCGTCCTGCGCGGCTGGAATCCCAAGAACGGTTCGCACGGCATGGCGGAAGCCTGGATGATGTCGGGCCGTCAATTCAACCAGGGCGTGACCTATCCCTGTTACGGCTCGGTGATCAGCCACGAAAAGGGGTTTCGCAGTGCGCTGCCCCCGTTCGTGCAGCTCGGCGACTACATGGATCACCATTTCAACGGCGGCAGCGCCGGTATCCTGGGACTGCAGCACAATCCGTTTCAAATGTTGGCCGATCCCAACATGAAGGAGTTGCACGTTCGCGATATCACGCCGCCCGCGGGCATTTCTTCCCAGCGTCTGAGCATTCGCCGCCGCATGCTCGGCGCGATCGATACGCTCGAGCGCCATTCGGAATTGCAGCCCGCCGCTTATCATGCACTCGACGAGCACTACAAAACGGCTCTCAACATGATCACGGCCCCGGAGACAAAGCGGGCCTTCGAGATTCAAACCGAAGATCCGAAGCTGCGCGACCGCTACGGCCGCACGAGGTTCGGCCAAGGCTGTCTGCTCGCACGCCGATTGATCGAAGCGGGTGTCCGCTTCGTGACCGTGACCGATACCGGGTGGGACACCCACCAGAACAATTTCACCTCCCTCAAGAAGAGGCTGGTCCCGCCCATCGATCAGGGTCTGCCCCAGTTGGTGACTGACCTGGCCGAGCGCGGCTTGTTGGAAACGACGCTGGTCGTGTGGCTGACCGATTTCGGCCGCACGCCGCAGGTCAACTCGGCCAGCGGCCGCGATCACTGGGCGTCGACTGGATTCGCCGTCATGGCCGGAGCGGGCGTCCCCGGCGGCGCCGTGCTTGGCGCGACAGATGATGAAGGGGGCAAAGTGCTCCGCGACGAGTACTTTACCGACGACATCGCCGCGACGATCTATGCCAAGCTGGGTCTCCCCGCCGATCTGACAGTGAAATCGCCGGACGGCCGTCCGATCCGCCTGGTCGAAGGCCAGCTGATCAAGGAATGGATGTAGGCGCGCGGCTGGAAAAGTTCCTCCGCGTCACCTGAGCAGCCTGCTCGCGGCTTGCGCCTGCATTGAAGTGCCCAGCGCAGCAGCCACCACCCTTCTTTCAAGGTCAGTTCGGATCCGGCTCGTTCGCGATTTTAGAGCCCGGCCGCGAGACGATCGTTGCCAGTGTTCCGACCCGGGATTAGCATTCTTTCCCGAAGCGCCAGGCCACAGTGCCACAATGTTGGTCTGCTGGAAATGATTCGATCGAGTCCCCTCAGTCGGCCAAGCGCGGGAATGTCATAAACAGGGACCGTGGACACAATGCACCCTTCGACGAGGATTTCGCGGCGAAAGCTCTTGGGGACGGCTGCCGCTGCCGGCGTGCATCTTTCGCTGAATCGGTCCGTGACCGATGCATCGCAACGGCCGGCAGCACGGGAGTTCTTCGACGTCGCAATCGTCGGCGCGGGGCTCGCGGGGTTGACCGCAGCGCGGGCGCTGACGAAATCGGGTCTCAACCGGATCGTCGTTTTCGATGCCCGTGATCGGGTCGGCGGCCGCACCGTCAACCATGACCTCGGTAAGGGCCAAGTTGTGGAGGGAGGCGGACAGTGGGTTGGTCCGACTCAGACTGCGATTCTCGATCTTTGCAAGGAACTGGGCGTTGAGACGTTCAAAACCTATTTGAAGGGCAGCCTGATCTACAAAGCGCGCGGGTATCGACTGGAGGTGCCTTACGGGGCAGCCGGCGAGGCGACGACCAAACTTCAGAAGAAGATCGACTCGCTGGCGGCGCAGGTGCCGCTCAACGCTCCGTGGCAGGCCAAAAAGGCGGCGCAATGGGACGCGATGACACTCGAGGATTGGATGCGCGACGAGGCCGTCAATCCGGAGGATCGCTCGACCCTCAGCGGTGCGGCGGCACTGACCTTGGGAACGACTCCCCAGCGGCTCTCATTCTTATATTTCCTGTATTACGTTCACTCAGCCGGCAGCTTGCACGATCTGGAAAGCATGGAGGGCGGGGCGCAGGATTCGAGGATCAAAGGCGGCTCGCAGATCCTCTCCTTGAAGATGGCGAAAGAACTCGGCGACCGCGTGAGGCTCGGCGAGCCCGTAAAACGCATTCGGCAGAACGACAAGAGCGTTGTCGTCGAGACCACGAAGGGATCTGTGGAGGCGGCGCAGGTCGTGATGGCACTCATGCCCGGAAGCTGCACCCGCATCCGATTCGACCCCGAGCTTCCCGAAGCACGCCGACAACTGCAAGCGCGATGGGTGCAGAACGACGGCGGCGTCAAAATTAACGTGGTTTACGAAAGGCCGTTTTGGCGGGATCGAGGTCTCAGCGGGATGTCGATGAGCGATGCCGGACCGGTGCCTTTCACGATCGACAACACGCCGCCGGAAGGAACGCCGGGCGTCATCATGGTCTTCGCCGAC
>CAYWOV010000632.1:0-3229 GCA_964459965.1 uncultured Planctomycetaceae bacterium
TCGGAAAGCGGATAGTCGACCGCGGCGAATGCCGCAGTGAGTTGTGCCTCTGAGGCGGGTTCCAGCAACCGAACGCCTCGCGTCCGCCACCGCTCAAACGCGCGTTGGAATACGTCGGGGTCGCTCATTGAAGCAAGGGTAGCAGGCGATCAGGAAGACGATAAGTGCCCGCGAAGGGTGCAACACGCGGGAAGAGTGCCGCCCCGGTTGGGGCTTTTCCGGATCACGCGGGAGCATGAACCCACAGGCTTACGCCAATGGCAAGGAGACTGCCGCCCCTCGCGGGGCTAGCAAAGCGGATCTCGTTCCGAGCTCCGGTCGATGTTACGATCGTTGGCGAGGGGTCGGTTTTGGAGTGCAAAGCATGCGGCGGTTCGTCGGCAGGCGCGTTGTCTTCATCGCCTTGGTTGGCGGTTTGCTCTTGGTTGGGCGACTGCGACACGTCTCCGGCCAGCAGGACGCTCAGCCCGTGGCCGAAAAGGACGCCGATGCGGATTTGCCGACGCCTCGAGCCGCTGTCCGTCCAGCCACAGTCCCTCCAGTTACTGTGCCTCCGTCTGAAGCGTCGCTGCGGGCTTGGGCTGATGAATTCGATCAGTCGATTTTCGGGGAAAAGGGACAACGCGCCGCGTCGGGCGCGCGGAGCCGGCTGAGTCAGATCCTGGCGGGCAAGGTGGACGCAATCGATCGTGTTTGCGGCTTGAGCGCGGTCGCGCGGGAAAAGCTGCGGCTGGCCGGCGGGATGGATATTCTACGGCTCGAGGATCGGCTCGACCGTCAGCGGCAAGCCTACATCGAGATTCGGATCAAGGGTCGGCTTGTCGACCTCGATCGCGGGGAACTGCCCGAGATCGGCGCGTTGCGTCAGCAACTTCGCAATGGCCCGTTCGACGACAAGTCGCTGTTTGATAAGACGCAGAGGCGGATTCTGTCTGCCGAGCAGGTGCAAAAATTCGCGCGACGTCAGGAACGGGCCGCGCGTTCGACGGCAAAGATCACCGTCGAGAACGCGCGTGCCTTGGTGTGCGCGGGCCGGATTCGGCGAGATGTTCACGATCTTGTCTGGAGCCGGGACGACGACCGCTTGGCGCTGGTGACATTCAACAAGCCGGTCGAGATCTGTTCCGGGCTGGATTTCAAACGCGTGCGAACAATCGGCGCGGGTCGCCGAGTTGTGGGGTTTGATTTCAGCCCCGATCCCGACGTGGTGGCGATCGCCGAAAACTCGAAGAAGGCCTTCCTGCTCAACCTGGCGACGGGCAAAGAGCTCGAACTCGCGACGTCGAACCCTCAGCCCGATGTGGCGTTCAGCCGCGACGGCAAATTCCTGGTGACGGGGGGGTATGGCTCGCAGGCGCTGCTTTGGTCGGCGACGTCGGGCAAACGGCTGCGCAAGTTTAATACCGGGGCGCCCAGCGGCTTGCGGCCCATTTTCAGCCCCAATGGCCGGATCGTCGCGATCGGCAATCGAAATGAGGCGACGGAACTCTTCGATGCCGTGACAGGACAATTCCTGCGCGTGTTGCCGCGGGCCATGTCGCAGGATTTGAAATTCGATCCCAGCGGCAAACGGCTGGCCGTCGCCTATGTGGGCGGGAGCCTGGGGCTGTGGGACGTCGCATCGGGCGAACTCATCAAGAGCGCCGACGCGCGGGCCGAGGAGCTTTATTCGGTCGATTGGTCGCCCGACGGCAAGATCATCGCTACCTCCGGACGGAACGCCAGCGTGTGCCTGTGGAATGCGGCCGACCTTGCCTTGCTGCACGAGATCGAGGCGCCGGAATGGGTGATCTTCGTCCGCTTTAATCCGGAAGGCACGCGGCTGATCTTCGCCGGCGGCGCGGCACTGCCCGGCGGCGAACGCAGCATCAGGATCTTCGCGGTGCCGGAGTGAGAAGAGGGCAGAGGGCAGAGGGCGAGGTCGCGAGGTAACGGCTGGTGGCGCGGAAATTCGTTACTATAGTCTCTCATCCCGCACGCGATTTAAGGCGAGTCACAAAGCATGCAAGGTACTTCGACGCGGCCGGCGGCTGACGAATATGCTCCGGATTTCGACCAGTATATCCGCCTCGTGCCGGCGGGCGACGTGTTGGAAATTCTCGCCGAGCAACTGGGGCGGCTGCAGGCGCTGTTGCAGCCGCTAAGCGACGCAGCGGCGCTGGCCGTGCATCCGCCTTATAGCTGGACGCTGAAACAAGTGCTGGGACATGTGACCGACGGCGAGCGGGTTTTTGGCTATCGGGCGCTGCGGATGGCCCGGCAGGATCCGACTCCGCTTCCCGGGTTTGATGAGATGCATTTCATGCAGTTCGCCGACTTCAATCGCTTGCCGATGTCGGAACTGCTCGAGGAATTCGCCCTCGTTCGCCGCGGGCATTTGCTCCTCTTGCGGCATGTTTCGCCACAAGCCTGGGCGTGGCGCGGCACGGTGATCGGGCATCCCGCGAGTTGCCGTGCGCTGGCGTACGTGATGGCCGGTCACGCGGAGCACCATTTGGCGATCGTCAAGAAACGCCTGGCCGGCTGAGGGCGGCGGAGGCAGAGGGAAGCGGGCAGGGGGCCCAACACAAAAAAGGCTCGCCTGGGCGGGGCCGATGCACCCAGGCGAGCCACTTGCTGAAACAAAGTTTCGCGACGTCGATCGAACGGTCGGCAGAACGAGCGCGAGTCGCTCAGGACTTGCGCGAGAAGCTCAGGCCGGGATCGTCGGCTTCGGCGTCCTTCATGCGGAACTTGAAGGCGGAGTTTCCGTCGCGCTGCAACGTACCTTCCATCGATTCGCCGTCGGCACGCGTCAGAGCCAGCGATTTGGCGTCGGCCTGGTATTTTCCGGCGAAGCTCTGCGATTTGTTCTGAGCCGTGAACTTCCAGGTAAACGTCTTGTCCGCACGCAGCGTGACCTCGATTTGCACGTCCTTCGTGGGGTTGGCCTTCCAAGTTCCGTTGAGTGGGTCCGCCTGTGTTGTCGGCGCGGTCGGCACTTGGACGATGGTCCCGACCTTTTCGTCGGCGACGGGCGTCAGTTTCTGCGAAGGCTGGACGACTTCGGAATCCTCGGAGGTCTCGACCGTTGCGTTCTTGAGGCTGTCGGCTTTATCGGTCTCGGTCTTGACGGTGTCGGTCTTAATGGTCTTGGTTTTAGCGGTGTTGCTCTTAACGGTCTCGGTATCGGGCGTGTCGGTCTCGTACTTGTCGGTTTTGGACGTGTCGGTTTTGGACGTGTCGATCT
>CAYWOV010000633.1:0-3229 GCA_964459965.1 uncultured Planctomycetaceae bacterium
AATGCAGGGGCATCAGCATACGGCGCTCGACGAAGCAACCGCAGGTGATATTGCGGTCGTGGTGAAAGTTGAAGATCTGGCCGTGGGGGATACGGTGACCAAGGACGCCGGCACGTTCACTCTGCCGCCGATCAAATTCCCGACCCCCATGATCGGCCTGGCGGTCGAACCGAAGAGCCGCGCCGACCAGCAAAAGATCTCGGGCGCTTTACAGAAAATTGCCGAAGAGGACCAGACATTTCTCTTGAGCCGCGAAGCGCAGACGAAAGAGATGGTGATCCACGGCATGAGCGAGTTGCACCTGCAGATGATGCAAGAGCGTGTCCACAATCGAGACAAGGTGGACATGATCTCGAAACCGCCCAAGATTCCCTACCGCGAAACGGTCGCTGGGCATGCCGAGGGCTTCTACCGCCACAAGAAACAGTCAGGCGGCTCGGGGCAATTCGCCGAGGTTCATTTTCGGATCGCCCCCATCCCTCACGGCATCAAGCCGGAGGAGTACTTTACGAAGGACCGTTTCGCGAGCATGCGCGCCTACCATTACGATCCGGTCTTGAACTATGCCTTCGTGGACCGGGTCACAGGCGGCTCAGTTCCCAATAACTTCATTCCCGCAGTCGAGAAAGGAATCAAGGAGCGGATGGAGCAGGGGGTAATTGCCGGTTACCAAGTGCAGGATGTTTCCTGTGAGCTGTTTTTCGGCAAGGACCACCCGGTCGACAGCAATGAAACGGCCTTCCGCACGGCGGCGAAAATGTGCTTTCGCAATGTCTTTCGCGAAGCCAGGCCGGTCCTGTTGGAACCGATTGTGACGGCAGAAATCACGGTTCCCGCGGAGAAGCTGGGGGACATCACCAGCGACCTCAACGGCCGGCGCGGCCGCGTGGAAGGCATGGACAACGCTCCGGGCGGATTCCAGGTGATCCGGGCAAAGGCTCCGCTTCACGAAATGATGACATATGCCCGGTCGCTCTCAAGCATGACGGGTGGCCAAGGCTCCTTCACCCTCGAATTCAGTCATTACGACATTGTGCCGCCCAATGAGCAGCAGAAGATCGTTGCCGCGGCACAGAAGCACGAGGAAGAGGAAGAATAATGTGAGGCGTAGGACAAGTTGCCAGCGTGCCCTTCGTTTCGAGGAATCCGCTGCCCGATGAAATGCGACTCGTGCGATCTCGAATCTGACTGGGATCGGGCGTTTCGCCGCTCTCGAAAATCCTTTTCGTTCCAGCAGCCGAAAAACATCTGCCCAAGCTGCTGGGCAAGACGGCAAGAGCGCCTGTCGGAGGAGTCCTTGTCTGCGCTATCATGGTGGCGAGCTGCTCAATCCTCATGGGCCTTACGATCGCCAAGCCCGTCGACCGAGTCAGCGTCCTCGCTCTCGGTTGTCTGATCTTCTTCATCCCCCTCGCGACTGTGTTGCACGAATTTGCGCATGCGCTCGCGGATTTGGCGCTTGGCTTGCGGCTGTTTGTCGTTTCCTATGGGTTGACCGGCCGCCTCTTATACCGCCGTCGCTTTTTCAATTGTGCCTTGGAAATCAGAAGTTCACTGTCCGGCGGACTCGCACTAGCCGCGCCGCGTTCGACGCGATGGCTTCGCCTCCGTTGGTGGTTAGTGGTAGCGGCGGCGCCCTCGGCCAATGCACTCTTGGCAGCCGGTGCGTTTGCGCCATCTCCGAAGTCTCCGGTTGCCGAGTCGATGGCACAGTCGTTCGCGTGGGCGAACGTCATCATACTCGGTGCCAGCATGTTTCCCTGGAGATATGTCACGCCTTACGGCGTAAACCCGAGCGATGGACTGGCTCTTTTCAAAATTCCGGTCGAACCGGCAAAGAAGCTCCAACAACTGCACGCCGCGTACTTTGCTTTGGAGGGAATGGAATGCCTGCGTCGGAAGAATTATGAGCAATGTGAAGCATGGGCACTTCGCGGATTGCACGAATATCCCGGCGAGATTTCTAATCGCAACATTCTCGCTCTGGCGCTTGTTGGCCTGCAACGATATGGCGAAGCGAGGGCTCAGTTTCTCGATATGGCCGAAAATTCCGAACCGCCAGCGGACGAGCCCCCAAATAAAGCGATCTTCCTGAACAACGTCGCGTGGATTGATCTGTTGGTAGGCGATGACAGCCATCTCGACGAGGCGGACCGATACTCACGGCAGGCCATGCGGCTTACTCCTTGGGTGGCTGCCATCAAAGGAAGGCGCGGCAGCGTCCTCGTCACGCTTGGCCAAACAGATGAGGGCATTCGACTACTCGAGGCGGCGATGGAGGAGAACGAAGAAAACGCCAATAAAGCCTTCAACGCCTGTTATCTGTCGATCGGCTTCAAGAAGGAGGGGAATCTTGCGGCGAGCCGGCGATTCTTGGAAAAGGCCGGCACGCTCGATCCGGAATGCGAGCTCATTCCGCGCGCGGTCGAGGAATTAACGGAACCCACCGACTTCGTCTCGGCTGCGTCGCTGCCTGCAGACCAATCATCGGATACGCTGCATTAGACCGGTGTCGCCGGCGCGTTGGGCGATCCGACAGCCGGCGACGGCCGGCCGGCGAGTTTGGATTCCGACGACCGGGAAAGAAGATCGGTTGTCTCAGCCGCGTAGCGACCCCAGGCAGCCAGAACCAGGAGCAGGTTCAGCGCCACGCCGCCGACCACGTAACCAAGGCCGCCGGAGCCAACGGCGTAGGCATGCAGCCCGACCTCCGTCGGCATATTTGTGCCGTTGAGCCAGCCGTGCACCATGGGCAGCACGAAATTGACGCCGTACCACGAGAAGAGGATCGCCGAGAACGCCAGCACGCCGCCGCAATTGGTGCCGAACGTTCCGACCCATCCGGCAAACCGGCCGTGCAGGACGACGAGATAGGCCAGGAGCGAAATCAACGCCCAGACCTCTTTCGGATCCCAGTCCCAGAAACGGCCCCACGACACGTCGGCCCAGAGGCCGCCCAGGATGGTTCCCGCCGCCAGAAGCAGCACGGCCACTTGCTGGGCCTTGTACGTATAGGTCGCCAGCGTGGCCGCCTCTTTTGGCGGGCGCACCTTGGACGATTCGAGATGCTCGTCACCCGTGCCGAATTCTTCAAAGCCGGCCTTGATCGTACGCGGCAGCATGGTCGGCTTGAGCGCTTTGCCGGCCTTCTTCAACCGGGCCGCCAACGACGGCTCTTGTTTCCCATAAACGGCTTCGAGATCGAAGCTCGGTCCGCCATTTGCCGCCG
>CAYWOV010000634.1:0-3218 GCA_964459965.1 uncultured Planctomycetaceae bacterium
CGATGTCGGTGGCAAGAAGATCTTGCCTCAGGCCCGTATGCTGGTGTCGGCCTCGCGGTTGGCACCCGGTGCGACGGCCAAAGATGGCTACAGCGTGCCGCCGCGCGGCGGCATGTTCGCCGAATGGCTCGTCGAGTCGTTGATCAAGCAGGGGCAGGCTCGCTCGATGGGCTGGCAAATGTCTCCGCCGCCCTTGTACAAAGAGGGGCTCAAGGTCCAGACGCCGTGGCTCTATCAGTTCCTCCGCAATCCGTACCGCCTGCGGCACACGACCGTCCTGCGGATGCCGCGGTTCAACATGAGTGCGGAAGAAGCCCAAACGCTGGCGAACTATTTCGCCGCCGTGGACAACGAGCCGTTTCCCTATCAACAAATCCCGGAGCGCGAACCGGCTTACCTCTCCGCGAAGAACGAGCAGTTGAAGCGTTTCCTGGAGCCGAAGAAAACGCACTATCTGGACGAGTCGTGGAAAGTCCTCAACGCGCCCTTGTGCGTGAAGTGCCATTCGGTCGGGGGCCGCGAGTTCAAGGCACTCGATCCCACCAAGGACATTCGCGGCCCGAATCTGGAATACGTCGCCGATCGGCTGCGTCCCGATTGGCTCATGGTCTGGCTCTACAAGCCGGCCTGGATCACGCCTTATACCTCAATGCCGCAGCCGCTTCCGAAGGACGCAAAGAACTTTGAGGATCTCTTCGGCGGCGATGCGGGCGTGCAAACAGTCGCGCTGCGCGACGCGCTCATGAATTATCACCGTCTGATGGAGCAGGAAGGCAAAGCCGTTGCGGATAACCCGGCTCCTACCAAGACGGAAGTATCGTCTACACCAAGAAACGGGAGAGGGGAATGATCTTACGACGATTCGGCACCGCGGCAGCGCTTGCCGCCGGCGCCTGTTTTGTCATGTCTTTGGTCGGCTGCGGAGGCAGCGAGGGGGTCGACTCCGGCGCCTCAAGCCGCACAACCGTGACGATTAAACGAGAGAAAGCCGGCGGTGCCGCCACAGCCACGCAGACGGCTGGGGCCGCGCCCGGCGTCCAACCGGCCGCCACGGGCGGTGTCGGCACGCTTAAAGGCAAAGTGGTCTTCGTTGGCACCCCGCCGATATTGCAGCCGCTGATCCAGCAAGGACAAAGCGGCAAAATAGACCCCATCTGTATCAAGGAGACGATTCCCGATCAAAAGCTGGTCGTCGATTCCAGTGGCGGCGTCGCCAACGTCGTGATTTTCCTGGCCAAAGCGCCTCCCGGTGCGATGGTCCCGCCACCCCCGACTGCAGACGCCGACTTTGATAACAAGGGTTGCCATTTCATTCCGCACGTTTTGCTGATGCGAGTCGGCCAGCCGGTGAAGATTCTCAACGATGACTTCCCGCTGCAGCACAACACGCATACGCTGCCGCAGCGAACGGCCGGCTTCAACAGTACAATTCCCAAGGAAGGCAAAGAGTTCACGTATTCGAAGCCCGAGCCCGAGCCGTGCGAGGTCAAGTGCGACATTCATGCCTGGATGCACGGCTGGCATTTCCCGCTCGACCATCCCTACGCGGCGGTCAGCGGTCCCAACGGCGAATTCGAAATCAAGGACCTTCCGGCGGGCGAGCATTCGTTCCGAGTATGGGCCGAAGGAGCTGTCGGCCATTACTTGGACCGCGGCCGGAAGGTTACGATCAAGCCGGGCCAAACCGAGACGATCGAGATCAAGTACGAAGCCGGCAACTTTGCAGGCTAGCGGAGGTTAGCGACCGTGAATGCCCGTTGGTTGTTGAGCCTGGCGGCAGTGAGCGTGGCGGCGATGGCCGGCTGTGGCGACGCTTCGTCGGCCAAGTTCGTGCTGAGCGATCGGACAAAAAAGCTCACGCCGACCGCCAAGAATGCCGTCGAAGGCGAGTTGCAAAAGAGCTTCGGCGACCCCAATCGCCTCGTCGCCTGGAGAAAGCTGCCAATCGATTTTGGCGAGTTTGACGGCGTTGTCGAGGAAACTCCGCAACACTTCACTGACACGTTCAGCGTCCATTTGAGCGAGAAGCCCCAATCGGTCGTGACGCTTAAGCCCGATCAATTCCCCGGGGCGGCCGTTGTCTGGACCTCCGGCTCGAACGCCGATGGCGATCTGGTGGCGAATGTCAAAGGCAAAGATCAGCAGATCAATTTTCAGGTCGCCAGCTACGACCCGAAGTCATCGCAACTCAAGCTGCGCGTGACGCCGCCCGAAGCCGCCGGTTCGCTCACACCGCCGCAAAAAGGCGACAAATTCGCCGTCCTCGGCCCGGTCCTGCAGCACGGCCGCAAGCTCTACATGCAGAACTGCGAGCACTGCCACGGCGTGAGCGGTGACGGAAACGGCCCGACCGCCGAGTACTTCGATATCAAGCCCCGCGATTACCGCCTGGGGCTGTTCAAGTTCACGTCGACGCGAAATATGGACAAGGCCCGCCGCGAGGATCTCGACCGCACCGTGCGGTACGGCATCCCCGGCACGTACATGCCCTCGTTCCTCTTGTTCAAGGACGATGAACTGGGGGCGATCGTCGAATACGTCCGCTGGCTTTCGATGCGGGGCGAGTTCGAACAGAAGGTCGATATCGAGTTCGAGGCCGAACAATACTCGTCCGACGCGATCGCCCAACGCCGCAAGGGAGGCGAGTCGCCGGAAACGATCGACAAGGCCCTGGCCACGTTCATCGGCAGCGACTTGCCGCGAATCGCCAGCGACAAGTCGGACGATCTGGTGACTTCGTGGAACGCGTCGGAACAGCCCGATTCGCTCGTCGTGCCAAAAAAATCACGCACGCCCGACAGTGTCGAGTCGCGCGAGCGGGGCCGAAAGCTCTTCGTTTCCGACGTCGCCAAGTGCGCGCAGTGTCACGGGCCGGCCGGGAAGGGGGACGGTCCGCAGACCGAGGATTACCAGCTGATCCCCGGCTCGACGAAACCATTCTCCAAGCCGGGCCTGTTCGACGCTTGGGACCATCCGATCAAGCCCCGCGACCTCACCTCGGGAATTTACCGCGGCGGACGCCGGCCTGTCGATATTTATCGCCGCATTTATTCGGGAATCAAGGGAACGCCCATGCCTCCCTTCGGCGCGGCCCTCAAGGACGAGGAGATTTGGGATCTCGTCAACTATGCGATGAGCCTGCCCTTCCAAAAGGGTTCGGAGTTTCCCGAGCCGCCGCAGCAGAACAAGATCGCCGCCACCGATACCGCAAGACACGG
>CAYWOV010000635.1:0-3216 GCA_964459965.1 uncultured Planctomycetaceae bacterium
GTTGTCGTAGAGCATCTTCTCGAAATGCGGCGCGAGCCAGAGGGCGTCGGTCGAATAGCGATGGAAGCCGCCGCCGAGGTGATCGTAGATTCCGCCGGCCGCCATCTTGTCGAGCGTCAGTTGCACAACTTCCAGCGCCTCGGGCGTGTTGAACCGTCTTGCCGTCCGCAATAAGAGACGCAGATCCATCGGATGCGGAAATTTAGGCGCTGCACCGAATCCACCGTGCACGCGGTCGGCCGCTCGCAGCAAGGTTGATTGGGCCGCGCGGAGCAGCGACTCGTTCAAGGGTTGCTGTTCGGCGGTGGTGCGACCCATCTCGACAACGGCGTCCGTGAGTTCGCGAGCGCCGCGTTCGACTTCATCCCGCCGATTCGCCCAGGCTGCGTGAATTTGCGTGAGGATGTCGCGGAAGCCCGGCATGCCCATCCGCGAACTGGGAGGCCAGTAAGTGCCGCCATAAAACGGCTCAAGTTTTGGAGTCAAAAAGACTGACATCGGCCAGCCCCCGCGACCTGTGAGGGCGGTGACCGCCGACATGTAAATCTGATCGAGATCGGGACGCTCCTCGCGGTCGACTTTGACACTGATGAAATGGCGATTCATCAATTCGGCGATCGCCTCGTCCTCGAAGCTCTCGTGTTCCATCACGTGGCACCAGTGGCACGCACTGTAGCCGATCGACAAAAAAATCGGCCGATCGAGCCTGGCCGCCGTCTCCAGTGCCTCCGGCCCCCAAGGGTACCAGTCGACCGGATTGCGGGCGTGCTGCTGGAGATAGGGACTCGTTTCGTGAACCAGTCGATTCGGTTGTCGGCCCGCGTCGAGGGCATCCGTGGAGCTGTCGGACATGGTCTGTTGCCCCGGGCGTGAATGGCCTGGCATTACCGCTCGAATCCTAGGCAGCGACTCACCCTGGAACAAGCCCCTCCCCGCGGTTGTTACAATCGTACGATGCCCGCGAATGGACTATCGGCTACCGCTTTCTGGCGTAACTCGCTTCCCGCCGTCTTGACTGGCGGCGTGGCCGCGGCGCTCTTCGCTTGCGCACTGCCTTTGGCGGCGGCGGAGACCGCGGCACTCGTCCGAGCGACGTTTGTGGACGACTCCGACCAAACCCTCACGGTGGAGGGAAAGGTCGTGGTGGAGGCGGCCGACGGCGGCGTTTTACTTTTGGGGCGCGACGGGCAGCTTTGGTCGATCACACCGAAACAAAAACGCAGCCTCGATTCGACCGGCCGGTCCTTCTCACTTTTCACGGCCGATGAGTTGGGACACGCCTTGGTCGCTACGTTGGGTCCGAACTTTGAAATCGTCAAGACTCGGCACTTCGTGATTGCGACCGGTGCGGGCACGCAATATGCCGAGTGGTGCGGAGAGCTTTTCGAGCGATTGCTGGGAGCATTTCTCGCGCACTGGAAGGCCGTCGGACTCGAGCTTTCGGAACCGGCGTGGCCTTTGCCGGCGATCATTTTTCCGGATGAGAAGTCGTTCAAGGCTTATGCGGCTGCCGATGCCGGTCAGTTCGGCGAAGAGTCCAAGGGTTACTATTCAATCCGCACGAACCGCATCGTGCTGTATGACTTGACGGCCATCAAAGGAAAAAAGCGGGCCACCAGCACTGCCGAAATCAAACGCCGGACGGCCGCGGCCGCATTCAATGTGGCCACCGTCGTTCACGAGGCCACGCATCAGATTGCCTTCAACTCGGGACTGCATGTTCGCTTCGCCGATAATCCCCTCTGGCTGACTGAGGGCATGGCGATGTATTTCGAGACACCCGATCTGGACGGCGGTCACGACTGGCGAACAATCGGTCAAATCAATCGCCCGCGATACGACCGGTTCGTCACATTTCTCCGCAGGCGCCGGAACCGCAATTCGTTGGTCACGCTTATTTCGCAGACCGACCGTTTCACCGATTCACACAAGGCGGCCGATGCGTACGCCGAGGCTTGGGCGCTGACCTACTTTCTCAACGAAAAGCACGCCGAAGAGTACGCGGCATACCTCAAGCGGCTAGCTAAGAAATCGCCCCTCGTGTGGGACGAACCGGCGGCCAGATTGTCGGATTTCAAATCGGTCTTTGGCGACAAACTGCCGGCACTCGACGCGGAGTTTGTCCGGTTCATGAAGTCGCTGCCGAAACACTGACCCGGCCGCCGAGGGTCATCGATCAGGCGTCGCAGAAGATCGTCTGCTCACGATCGGGGCCGACTGAGACGATTTCCAGCGGGGCGGCCACGAGATCGGCGACCGTTTCGACGTACTGTTTCGTGGCCGCGGGAAAATCTTCGTAACGGCGAACCTTGGAGATGTCGCACATCCAGCCGGGCAGCGTGCGGTACACGGGGACGGCTCGGGCTAAGTCGGAAACGTGGCTGGGAAACTCCGTCGTCTGCTCGCCTCCAATCTCGTAGGCGACGCAGATCTTGAGTTCCTTCAACCCGCTCAAAACGTCCAGGAGTGCGATGACGATCGAGTCGACACCGCTGAGGCGGGCTCCGTAGCCGGCGGCAACACCGTCGAACCAGCCGCAACGGCGGGGACGACCGGTTACGGTGCCGTATTCGCGGCCGACATCGCGGATCTGCTGGCCAATTTCGTCGTGCAACTCGGTGACGAACGGTCCGCCGCCGACGCGCGTCGAGTAGGCTTTGACGACGCCGATCATTTTCGTAATGGCGCGTTCCGACACGCCGCTGCCATTGTGCACGCCGCAGCCAGAGCTGTTGGAACTGGTCACGAATGGATAGGTGCCGTGATCGATATCGAGCAGGCTGCCCTGCGCTCCCTCGAAGAGGAGCCGTTTCCCTTCACGCAGCGCACGGTGCAAATAGGCCGTGGTATCGGCAATGAATGGGCGGAGCCGCTCGGCATAGCCGAGGTATTCTTTGTAAATCCGCTCCGCGTCGAGCGGCACAAACTCCGGATCGAGGGCTCGCAGAATCACGTTTTTATGCGCGACAACATCGGTCAATTGTCGACGGAAATACTCGGGACGACACAGGTCTCCCACGCGGATCGCGTGCGTGCGGCCAGCTTTATCGCAATAGCGCGGACCGATGCCGCGCATCGTCGTGCCGATCGGATCGCCCTTGCGGTTCTTTTCGAGCACGGCCTCTTCCAGACCGTGATACGGAAAGATGACGTGAGCCCGGTCGCTGATGAGCAGGTTGCCGCCAATCGGCTGACTGCTGCGAGCGCCGATCGCAT
>CAYWOV010000636.1:0-3214 GCA_964459965.1 uncultured Planctomycetaceae bacterium
ATCCGCCCCTCCTGCACGCTGAACAGGATCGGATAAGACGGCTTGTAGCCGGGAACACGCTTGCGCTTTTCGGCGAGGTATTGCTCTGAGCGGTAGTAAATCAGCTGCCCGAAATCGGTCGAGCCCAATCGCAGGCGGGCCTTGAGAATCCAATCACACCACGTCTTGTCGAAAAACGGGTCGTCGGAGATCGCCTTCATCCCGCGGTCATATCCCAGCCGATTGCGGGCAATGGTCTCGAATTGATAAATGAACAGGCCCGCGGGACTCGGCGACCCGGCAAGGTATTCGGCCTGACGTTCGAGAGCCAACAGAGCCGTTTTCTGATCGAATTGAGACCGCTCCTCTTCGGCGCGGGCCATGACATACGTTTGGAACGGCGTAAAGTAATGGGACAGGCGGGCCATCCCCGGGCTGAGCCGCCCCGCATGCAGGATTTCGCCGCGCAGGAAATCGATCGCCTTGGGCAGATTGGTGGTCGCCAGCAGCTCCTCGGAAAGGCTGCGGAGGATTTCCTGGGCCGGAGTGTTGTCGTCCAACCGTTCGCGAAACGTGCGGAAGCAGTAGACCTGCTCGATGTACTCTTCACGATCGAGGGGACGGCCACTCATGGGCTGTTTTTGCTCAAAGACGACAACTTTCGCGGGTGCCTCCTCGATTATAAGAGGGGCCATCAAATCCACGTCGGAAATTCTTTCCAAACGGTTGATCCGGCAAGCCTGGGTTGCTAGTTAACACGTGTCGACTCGGCTATGATCCGAGCCTTAAAAATAGGTAACGAACCAGGGTCCCCGTAATTCGGAAATGTGGAGTGATGAAGCGCGTTCCGTCATTCGTATTTGCAATATTGGCATTTGGATTCTTGTCCGCCATGGCCTGGGCACAGGTCAGTGGCAAAATGGTCCTGCCAGCAACGGCAGACGCAGAGCCGGCGTCCCAGCGCGTGGCCAGCGCCCCCGAGAAAATCACGCTCTGGGAACCTCTCATCAGCGAGAAATTTGCCGGCTATGAAAAAGTCGCCCTGATTGCCAACGTGTTCGTCGCGCTGGCAGGGTTGCTTTACGCTCTGATGCTCGTCAAGCAGGTGCGGAGCGCTCCCCAGGGAACGCCGCGAATGCAGGAAATCGCGCTGGCCGTCCGGGAAGGCGCCGACGCTTACTTGTTTCGCCAGTTTCGCGTCGTTGGCGTGCTGATCATCGTCATTACGGCCGCGCTCTATTTCGCGGCCCAATCGACGGGATCCCCGCCGGAGATTTCGATCGGACGAGCCATCGCCTTCTTTGTCGGCTCGATCTTCTCGGCGACCGTGGGATTTGTGGGAATGCGGCTGGCCACGATCGGAAACCTGCGCGTGGCAGCGGCCGCTCAGGACAGCTTTGGCGCGGCGTTGCAGCTCGGTTACCGCACCGGAACGATCACCGGCATGTTGACCGACGGACTGGGCCTGCTCGGCGGCTCGATCATCTTTTTAATCTACGGCGAGCATGCCTATGAGGCCCTGCTGGGCTTCGGCTTTGGCGGAACACTTCTGGCTTTGTTCATGCGAGTCGGCGGCGGCATTTACACCAAGGCCGCCGACGTGGGCGCCGACCTCGTCGGCAAGATTGAGAAGGGTATTCCCGAGGACGACCCGCGTAACGCGGCAACGATTGCCGACAATGTGGGTGACAACGTCGGCGACTGTGCCGGTATGGCGGCCGACATTTTTGAGAGCTACGAAGTCACCATTGTCGCCGCCATGATCCTGGGAATTGCCAGCTTCGGGCACAAGGGCGTCATTTTCCCCTTGTTGGTTCGCGCCATCGGCGTGATCGCCAGCATCATCAGCACTTACAGCGTCCGCGCCGGCGACAAGGGATCGGTCGGCGAGGCGATGAAGAGCGTCAATCGCGGCTTCATAATCGGCTCGGTGCTCAGCGTGATCGGCTTTATCCTGCTGGGGGTCTTCTACCTGCACTTCGACGCGAAGTATCTCGCCGAGTATCCGCAGGCTCAAGCCGGTTTCCCGATCGTGGCTGGCGTGCATAGTCCATCGGGACTTCCCTATTGGGCCAACTTCGGCGTCGCCGGGCTTGATATGCGGGCCGCTTGGACCTGCCTGATCGGGATTATCCTGGCAGTGGCCCTCAATAAATGCACCGAATATTACACCGGCACCGAATTCGCTCCGGTCAAGAGCCTGTGCCGTAACTGCTCCACTGGGCACGCCACTAACATCATCCAGGGGTTCGCGGTCGGCTACGAGAGCACGGTGGCGGCCGCGATGATCATCGTCGCAGCGATTCTCGCCAGCGCGTTCGTTTATTCAGGCACCAACGCAACGTTCGTGGCATTCGGGGTCGCCATGTGCGGCATCGGCATGCTGACTCTGACCGGGAACACCATCTCGATGGACGTCTTCGGCCCGGTCGCCGATAACGCCAACGGCATCGGCGAAATGGGTTATGACCGCGCGGCGATGGGCGAAGAGAAATACAAGACGGCCCGACAGACCCTCTCCGACCTGGACGCTGTCGGCAACACGACCAAGGCCATCACCAAGGGAATCGCCATCGGCTCGGCGGTCATCGCCGCCGTCGCGCTCTTCAACAGCTTCATCGTCTCGATCGGCTCGGGCGGAAAGGGAGAGAACGCCGTCATTAGCGCCGCGGTTTACGAGATGGTCGCTTCCGCGCTGACAATTTCCTCTCCCAAATTGTTTGTCGGAATTCTGATCGGCGGAGCGATTCCCTTCCTCTTCAGCTCGATGACGATCAGGGCTGTCGGCCGGGCCGCCTTCCTGATTGTGAACGAATGCCGGATCCAATTCCGCGACAAGGAAATCTGGGAAGGCAACAAGCGCCCAGATTATGGTCGGGTGGTCGACATCTGCACGACGTCGGCTCAAAAGGAACTCGTCGGTCCCGGCCTTTTAGCCATTCTTGTCCCATTGCTGGTCGGCTTCTCGCTCGGAACCGTCGGATTGGCGGGCTTCCTGGGAGGCATGATTGTCTCCGGACAGTTGCTCGCAGTCTTCATGGCCAATGCCGGCGGCGCCTGGGACAACGCCAAGAAAATGGTGGAAGATGAGCCGGTCGACTTCGAGCGGAACACCGGCAAGGGAAGTGAAAAACACAAGGCGGCCGTCACTGGCGATACCGTCGGCGACCCGCTCAAAGATACGGCCGGCCCGGCCATCAACCCGCTGATCAAAGTCATGAACATGGTCAGCCTG
>CAYWOV010000637.1:0-3214 GCA_964459965.1 uncultured Planctomycetaceae bacterium
GACCGAAGCCGCATTGAGCCAGATCGGAGGCAAGCGATTGATGTATGAAACGCCTATCTGAGTGAGCCATGACAGTTGAACAGCTTGGAATGATTATCCCGGACGGGGCCGCGTTTCGGTTCCTTGTACAAATGCTGTCACCCGACGAGGCAGTCAAGTGCATTGTCGTGGGAGCAAGTTTCATCGACTCGCAATTGGACCAGTTGTTTGCAAATGCGCTCATCGAAGGGGAAACAGCTACTAGGCTATTGGGCTTCCGGGGAATGCTCGACGAACTCATGAATAAAGCCGACTTGGCTTATTGCCTCGGGTTCATTACCAAAACGTGCTACAGCAACATCAAGCTGATCGCCGAAATTCGCAATAAGGCCGCCCACGACTTTCGACACTCTACGTTCCTCACTGACCTAATTAGCACCAAATGCGAACAACTGAAACTTCCGGCTGGCCGTCTGGCCGCTGTTCTCGACTCGCTCTGGCCTGTTGACATGCCATTCCTACCTGACAATCCGGGCCATAAATACCGAAAGGTGGCACTTGCGGTATTCATCGACCTTGCAGCGCTGACCAAGACTCAGACGCGCGCCGAACGACTGACTGGCGAACGCGACCTGTGGCGTTAGCTTCGATGCTGCGGGACAGGGACATTGCAAATAATTGTCGGCTCGCTGATTCGCACTTCGCGGATTGGCGCGTCATAGTCGATCATCGCCGCAACTTCCGCCTCATTTCTCGCCAACGCGAGCACCAATGGTTGCCAATGGCCCCATTCCTTCGGATCGTCGGACGATTCACCAACCACAAACAGTTTCAGCGCAGGGGGTTCTGAATTTTTTTCTGTGGTTTGCTTTGTCACCGGGATAATTCCGTTTTTTTACGCCCCAAAAAAGCCAAAAAAGTGTACAAAATTTGGACAGCGTGCCGGAAATCTGAAAGCCACGGAGCAGCCGCTCGGCCATCGTCGGCCCTACGGTTTGGCGCCGTCTAACGGCTGAAGGGACGGATCAGGCTGCTGGCGGAAGTTCTGGAAGGGATTCCAGGATCGCTTCGGCGGCGGGCTTTGTGAGAAGGGGGCCGTTCGGCGGCCGCCGGTTTGTTGGATTGGCCGCTCGGAGTGCGGGATGACTTTCAAATCGTCCAACAGCACTTCGCCGATGCCATTGAGGTTGGCGGTGAGCCGAAAATTGGTGTCCTCTCGGACGTCTCGCAGAAATTGAAACCGCTGCCAGCCTAATCGTTCCGTAAATCGCAAGGCGCCGAGCATGCCGCCAATGTTGTCATGGAATGTCACGCCGTCCAAGCTCCCCGACACGGGGGTGACGACATTGATCCAGCCGGTGATATACAAGACCTGCCCGGCGTGCACACGGACCGGCGGGCTGGTCACGGTGACGGGCGCCCTGGGGATGACAACCGGCGGCTCGAAACCGGGGCTGGCGGAGGCAACAAGCTTCAGGGAAAACTTTCCCTGATGGGGCGACGAGACCAAAGTGGCATTTCCTCGGACTCCCTCGACGGCATGCTGTGAGTGGATCCATTCGCCGCGAATCGTGCTTGGATCCTCGAAATCGCCTGTTAAAAGCATGTTGTCCTGCGGACGATCGGCGGCGCGGCCAATTCGCTCGACGAGCCGCCAGTGGTCGGGAAGAGTTTGAAAGCACACGGTATAGGGGCTCGACAAGGCAGCGGTGACGCCTTGGCTGAGGACGGCTTCATTCCAATGGGCGTATTGCAGCGTGCGGCACAGCTGCATGGCATCGGTCGAGTCCTCCCGGGCCATGTTGAAGTCGCGCTGTTTGAGGGCCGTTTCGGCCTGAATAAGTGATTGCTCGGCCCGCGCCAGCAGCATTCGACCGTCCGGCTGATCGTGTCCCAGGGCGGTCAGCTCGGCGTCAATTTTCTCGACCCGCTGGAGCTTGGCTTTGGCCAAATTAATGCAGATCTTGGCGCTCGCTTCGGCGATCTTCGTCGTCCGTTCTTCAATGGGATCCCGCTGGAGAGGGTCGGGAGAGGCAAGAATAATTGCCGTTTGATCGATCTTCGGGAGGGTCACCTGATAGCCGCCCGGCATCTTCGCCTTTTTGAGAGGGTGCAGCCCGGTCGTTGTCACCTCCCAGAAGTGGGCACATTCCGACGGCTCCGGAATCAGAACTTTGGCCTCATTGCCGGCAAGCGTCGCGGGGACGAACTGTGCGTCGTGGGCCAGCCAGGTCACGATAATGAGCTTGTAATAGGCGCCTTGAAAGACGGAGGCGTCCGTTTCGATCGGAATCAGCTTTTGATTCTTCTGCAACGTGTCGCGTTCTGCCAGCTTTTGCTTGATTTCGCGCTCTCGTTGGCTGTCGTCTTGGGGAAAATCGAACTGCCTGCGCGTGAGTTTTATTTTGGGGTTGAGCCTGGGATCATCCATCTTGCAGTGGGCGACGTCGGTCTGATTAGCGGTCGCCAGCAGGGGCTCGATCAGCTCGAGTTCCAGATTGAGTTCGGCAATCGCCAACCGGCGTTCCTCCGCCCCGGGGCCGTCCGCGTCGAGCGAGCTTCGATTCCAATAGCCGATTCCCCGAAAGCCAGCGCCAAGTGCGGCATAAACCTGTAGCCGGAGCTGTTCTGGTTCAAGGACAACCGGTTTCAGGCCAGCCGGCAGTCGCCAGTCGTTGATCGCGGGGACGGGTTCCGTCTGAACCCAGGTGAACTGGTAGGCGCCGGGTGTGGCCAGTCTCGAGCGTTGGGCGAGCCAGTTTTTGTAGTCTCTGAAGGAAAAAGTCGTGCCGCACACGTGGCGGCTGGTCCCCAGCATGGGAACGTAACGCGAAAAAAACCGCTCGTCTTCGGCAACGTCGGCCAAAGCCGGTCGGCGCAGGCGGTAATCGAAGCGGCGGAGTTGCTGCATCTGCGAAACGATTTCTTCGCGGCGACCGGAAGAAACGCGGGTGCCGAGATACCACAAGGCGACTTCCGGCCATTGATAGGCCGTCGGAGCCGTTGGGGGTGCGAGAGCCGTGTCGTTCGAATCGGGATCGATCGGGGGCGCGGAGACGACCTCATCCGGCGGAGTGGCGGCGGCCCGAATTTCCTGTTCCCTCAAGCCGGTCAGCCGGGCGTGGTCGCGCACGTCTTTGATCCAGACTGTGTTGAAATGCAGCTTTCTGAAGGTGCTGATATCCTCTCCGTGGTCGATGCCCATGATTGTCAGTCGCGGCCGGCCGGCAATTTC
>CAYWOV010000638.1:0-3214 GCA_964459965.1 uncultured Planctomycetaceae bacterium
AAGCGAACCCGAAATCGGTGCCGCCGACCTCCTGCAACTCTTGTTGATTTCGTTCGGGCGTGATGCTTTTCATCAGCGAGGTCGTATCTTCCGGCCCGAGCGTCTTGGTCTCGAGCCGAACGAGTCGACCGTGCCGGCGGATGCAGGGGGGCTGTCCTGTCGTAATATGCAAGTCACTGGCCCCCTCCTTAACGATTGTCTCCAGCAATTTGTCGATTTGGATCGTCGCCATTCAACACTCTCTCACTTGCCAAGCCGCCATCATTATTGGCCGTTCGCGCTCCCGAACTCGCCACCGCAGCGGAAATTACGTGTTCTTGCCACCCATCGCGCAGCCGGACCTCGTTGCGCATCCGGCGGCCACGCCTTTTGGTTGGCGGCCGCCTGGGACCCTCTATTCGCTGAATTTTTCGAGGCGATAAACCTCGCTCAGTGAAGTAACTCCTTGCAAAGCCTTGTCTTTCGCGTCATCGACCAGCGTCTTCATTCCAAACAGGCGGGCTTGCCGTCGAATGTTCTGCGTCGGCTCGCTGCGGAACGTCATTTCCCGCAGCGTCGGATTCATGGTCATCATCTCGAAAACCGCAAGCCGCCCGCGGAACCCTGTATGCGAACAGTAGTTACAGCCCTTTCCCCTAGTAAAAGTAGCCATTGCGGCCTGATCCGGCGTAATTTCGAAGTGGTCTAATTCGGAGTTGTCCGGCTTATAAGTTTCTTTACATTTTGGGCAAACTACGCGGACTAGACGTTGGGCCATGATGGCCATAACGCTGGAGGCAACTAGAAATGGCTGCACTCCCATATCGATCAGCCGTGTTATAGAACTGGGTGCATCGTTCGTATGTAGAGTACTGAAAACCAAGTGTCCAGTCAAAGAAGCCTGAATTGCCATGTCGGCAGTCTCTGCGTCTCGGATTTCTCCGACCAGAATGACGTTGGGGGCCTGACGTAGCATGGCGCGAATGATCTTGTCGAACGACAGCCCAATCGACGCCCTCACTTCGACCTGATTGATGCCGGGCAGATAGTACTCGACCGGATCCTCGGCGGTAATGATCTTTCGATCAGGTCGGTTAAGCTCACCGAGGGCACTATACAGCGTCGTCGTCTTCCCGCTTCCAGTCGGTCCGGTTACCAGGAAGATTCCGTTCGGCCGCCGAATGATGTTTTGGAAAGTCCTGTACTTTTCTTCACTAAAGCCCAAATTGCGAATACCGATACGGATGTTCTCTCGATCCAGAATTCGCAACACAATTGCCTGGCCATGTTGGGTCGGCAAGATACTGACCCGCATGTCGAACTCGCGACCGGCAATCCGGGCCTTGATCCGGCCGTCTTGGGGACGGCGTTTTTCGGCAATGTCCATCCGTGCCATGATTTTGATACGAGAGACAATGGCTCCCAGCAAACGCCGAGGGGGACTGTCTCGCTCGATCAACTCTCCGTCGATCCGATATCGGATGCGGACACGGTCGGCAAACGGTTCGACATGAATGTCGCTCGCCCGCATGCTGACCGCCTCGCTCATCACAAGGTTGACCAACCGGATGACCGGAGCGCTGTCGTCATCGTCGGCGACCATGGCTTCGGCAGCCTCGGTCTCCGTAAAGTCGATGGCCGTCTCGGTGAACTCTTGGAGCATGGAGTCGACGGATTCCGTCTCACTTTGCCCGTAATGGCGGTTAATCGCGGTTTGAATCGCGTCGACCGGAGCGATGGCCACCTTAATGTCGCGATTAAGGATAAACCGGAGCTTATCCAACACTTCGACCGCCATCGGGTCACTAACGGCCACCAACAGCGAGTCGTCTTCGATCGAGAGGGGGATGACCATGTTCTCGCGGGCAACCGACTCGGGGACCAGCTCGATGACGGAGGGCGAAATCTCGCGGCCGTCCAGATTAATGAAGTCGTAGCCGTAGGCCTCGGCCTGGGCCTTGGCGACGACCATTCCCGAGACATATCCCAGCCGGACCAGGGAATCGGCCACGCCAATACCCATATTGGACGCCATGTCCTCGGCTTCGCCGAGTTGGTCGGTGCTGATGACACCTTGTTTGACAATTTTTTGCAGCCAGTCCGCTGGCATGGATAACCTCACGACCAACCGGCGGCCGAGTTTCGCCAATCGAGCGTCGGGGCTAATCGGTGAATCGAGTGACACCGATTGCCGAACGACACAAAACCAGCGACCCGCTTTGCGACCGCAAGCGGTGAATTGCAAAACCAGCGGCCGGGCGCCGTTCGGATCCGCGTAAAATGACCCGTGCCGAGCGCCGAACGTACGAAACCGCTTGGATTAACGTCGGGGACGTGCGACGCTTCGATTCTGATGCGCCGACTTTCAGGAGTCAAGGATCTCTTTGAAGCGTGCGGAGTTCAGGGTCCCGACCGGCTCTTCAGCATCACGATGACTCGCCGCTGCGGAGAAGCGGCTTCGGTCGATTTGTGTTCGGCCGGTTTTGCGTTCGTTTTATTATTTTTATCCGGCCGCGGGGAGTCCTTCGCTCGGTCTTCGCTTTTGCCGGCGACCGTTTTGGGTGTCGTCCGCTCACCGCTGAATTCGAGAGAGGTCGAATTACCGGCCGCGTCGACGGTCAGCTTCCCTTTGATCACATGGCCTTCGAGTTTGCCCTTGTAAACTCCTTTGAACGTCTGCCCGTTGCGGTCGAATTCGACTGTCCAGGAAAGCTGCGACCCGCTGAGCCTGATGTCCTTGACCTCGTGCGTGCCGAAGCGGGTGCTGATGTAAGTTCCCTTGAGTCGGCCGCCGTCGGCCGCCAGCTTGAGTTGGGGCTCGGCCGTCGTGCCATCGGGTGTGACGAGCTTGAGCTTCCAAATCCCGACAACGTCATCCGCATCGACGCCCCGCCGGGCGACCCACGCAAGGGGGAGCGATCCGTCCTCGACGACGATTTCGATGCTGCCATTGATCTCGTCGCCGCTCAGCTTCCCCTTGAATTTTCCATGCACCTTTTGATCGTTCCACTTGCCGTCGGCGTCGAATGAGATTTCATTCTTGTCAAACTTGGCGTTGGAGATCGGCACGATCTGTCCCTGTCTTTTGTACGAGCCGGTAAGCTGCCCGTTCTTATAAGACAGGATCAACACGCTTTGTGCCTCCTGCCCTTCCAACTCGCGAACCCATGTCCACTTGCCGGAAGGATCGACTCGTTCCGCGGCCGAGGCGGAACCCACCAGGCATGAAATGACT
>CAYWOV010000639.1:0-3200 GCA_964459965.1 uncultured Planctomycetaceae bacterium
GAGTCGCGATTGGGACTCTTGGACAGCCAGTTGATCAATTCGGTCGACTTCGTCGAGTCGCCCGGCAGGGCCGACAGTCCCCAACTCGTGCGGCAGTCGGTTCAAAAGGGAGAAGAGCTAGCCGCCCAGGTCTCGTCGCTCGAAGCGGTCGACCTCTGGCGGCCCTGGAGGGCGGGTGCGGCTGCCGTCGGTGCGATTGCCGTCCTGGTCGTTGCCTATCTGGCAGCGCCTCGCGTCTTCGCGGTGGTCGTGCCACGCTATCTTGATCCGACGGGCGATCACCCGCCTTTTAGCCTGATCACCTTCGAGATCGCCGTCTCACCGGAGAGCGTTTATCAGGGCAAACCGGCAACGATCACCGCCAGGCTCGAAGGGCCAGATTTGCCCGATCGGGCCAATCTGGTGTTCGTCGAAGGCAACGAACGCCAGCGCCTCCCCATGTTCCGCAACGAAGAAAACGCCTTTGTTCTGCCGATCGAGCGGGCCGAGAAGACGCGAGAGTTCTACATCGAAACGCCCAAAGGTCGCAGCACGCGATTCGTGTTTTCGGTCTTGGCGGTCCCTTCGTTTGAGAAGGCAGAAGTCCGCTACCAATTTCCCAAGTACACAGGTTGGGCCTCGACGGGCCATCCGCTGGATGGGCGAGAAATCCGGGCTCTCGAAGGAACAGAGATCTCTTTCTCCGCGACTGCGACGATGCCGCTGCGTTCTGGCACGCTGGAATTGCTCGGCGGGGCCAAGAAGACGATCACGCTCGAACCTGCCGGGCAGGATGTCAACACCGTCGAGGGACATTTCACGCTCGCGTCGAACGGCCACTATCGAATGGGCCTGCAGGGAGTCAACGGAGCCGAGAGTCACGAACAGCGGGAGGGAACACTTATCTGCGTTCCGGACCAGCCGCCCCAAGTCGCCATCTTGGATCCGGAGCCGCTCGTCGCAGCGGTCGAGGGTTGGAAAATTCCGGTGACGGTCCAGGCGGTGGATGACGTCGGCATCGATCGCATCGTACTGTTTGCCGGCGTCAATGGTTGGGGGCCGGATCCGACGCGGCTGAAGCTCGAGGTCCCGCAACCGAATGTCGCCGTGGGCCGCTACACGTTCGACCTGGCGAAGCTGGGTGCTCACGCGGGTGATATCATCACCTATTACGCGTCGGCGTACGACAACCATCCCAGCGGAACTCATTTCGCCGATACGCCAACTTCGGTAATTCACGTGATCTCGCAGGCCGAGTTCGCCAAGTTTGCCCGCGAGAAATATCAGATGGACCAACTGGCCAAGGAATTCGAGGCCCTGCGTCGCCGGTTGGAGAATTTGAAGAGTCAGCGCGAAAAGCTGCTCGACGAATTAGCCGAGCTTAAAAAGAAGCTCGATACGAATCAGCCGCTTTCGGCCGAAGAGTTGCGGAAGATGGGCCAGCTCGAAGAGCAGCTCAAGAAGTTCGCCGAGCAGGCTCAGCAGCTTGCGAAAGAGATGCACGAGCGGGCCACGCAAACGCAGTTGTACGATTTGGAGCAATCGTATCGCGATCAACTCGAGCGGCTCAGCAAGCAACTTCAGAAGCAGGCGTCGCGCGCGGACGAGCTTCGCGAGCAGGCCGCACGATTGCGAAAAGAGCCGGCCAAGCAGCAAACGGCCTCCGCATTCCGCGAGGCCGCTAAGAAACTGCAAAAAGAGCAATCGCCATTCGACGAGCCGGCTCAACAGCAATTGGAGAAGACGGCACAAGACGTCGAAAAAATGCGGCTGGCCAACGAGCTGATCAGTCAGGGCGAACGCCTGCGGAGCGCCGTCATGCAGCAGCGACAATTGGCCGACCGGATGGCCCAATTTCGGGACCAGAAAAAGCTCTCCACGGACGATCTGCAACGCATTGAAAAGCTCGCCAAAGACCAGGAATTGCTGCAGCAAGAAGTCGAGGAAGCACGAACCGAGCTTGAAAAGACCGCGCAGGCGGCCCAAAAGAAACTTCCCAAGATGTCGAGCGGTGCACTTAAAGTCGCGAAGGCGATCGAGCAGATGCAGGTCGGCAATGACCAGGCTCAAGCCGCGCGATCGGCACGCGGTGGACAGGGAGGCGACGCCTTCGGTGCGGCCGAAGCGGCGGCGAAGAAACTGGAATCCCTGCTGACCGAGAGTTCCACTCCGAAAGGTGCGGCCGAATCGGGCGATTTGGACGGTTGCTTCGGTCTGCCGAAATCCGGATTACAGCAATCGCTGCAACAAATGGCGCAAGGACGGCAACTTCCCGGTCTCGGACAACAACAGGGCGGCCAAGGTGGCGGATTTGCCGGATCGCAGACACGCATGTCCGTCATGGGTCCGCATCAGCTCTCCGAGGGCGAAGCTGAGGCAACGCGAACGAACGGAACGGCCCAGCAAGGCCAGGGCGTCGGCGGAACTGGACCGGAGCGAGACGCCTCCCGAGGGGCCGAAACGCTGAACCCGGCGACCCGTCAAAGTTCGCGATCGGCGGCAGGAAACCTGCACGGGGTGCCGTTACCGTACCGCGATCAGGCCGAGGCGTACTTCAAACGAATCGCGAAGGAGCAGTGAGATGACCGCAGGCAAAAAGTATTTGTCGCGCATGGGTCGGCTCGCAGGCGTGGTCGTCGTACTCGGTGCGGTCCTCTGCCCGTTGGTGCGCGCCAGTGATCCGCCTCGCGGAGTCGTTAACTGTGCGAATCTGATTTACGGCGAGAGCAAGTCGTCGGTCTGTTTCAGCGCGGGGTTTCTGACGCAGATCGCCAAGTCGACGAACATCGAGACCAAGAAAGAATTCGTTCCCGTCAAGCTCGAGTCGGTCGAGATGTATCAGCATCCCTTTGCCGTCATGACGGGCGAGGGCTCGTTCCAATTGTCGGAGTCGCAGCGGGTCAACCTGCGAAATTACTTGGTGGGAGGCGGATTCCTCGTCGCCTCGGCCGGCTGCAGCAGTCCCGAGTGGGCCTCCAGCTTTCGCCGCGAGATCGGCAGGACTTTTCCCGACCTAAAGCTGACTCGACTTGAACTGTCGCATCCGATTTTTCACACGGTCTACGACATTGACCGCCTGGACCTGACGAAATCCCGCGGTCAGACCGGCCTGGAAGGGCTTACCATCGACGGCAAGATTGTCCTCGTCTTTAGTGCCGATGGGCTTAACGACACGCATCATGCCGGCGGCAACTGTTGCTGCTGCGGCGGCAACGAGATCC
>CAYWOV010000640.1:0-3198 GCA_964459965.1 uncultured Planctomycetaceae bacterium
CCGCCGTCACCCGACCGCGCCCGATTCCGCCAAAACGTATCGGAATCCGGCACGCAGAACACGTGCCGAAAAACGTGTGAGTTTCCGGGGCGAGCTGAAGCGTCACTTATCGGTCGTCTTACGGCGTGTCCCGGAAAACGTTTGAGATTACGGGAAAGCGGACATTGTGATGATCAAATGCGCCTGCCGCGGTGCAGAATGAGCGGGTGGCACGTCGGCGTAATATCGCATCGACGATCGCGTCCTACCGGAGGTCACAAACAAAGAAATCCCCAGTCACGTCCCCGTCTTACGTCTTAATCCGCTTGCGAACATCGGTCTCGAGCACGCCGAAAGCGCTTTCATGCGGTGCAGGGCTGTGCCCAGCGCGGTCAGCAGCCGTTTGGCGCGTCCCCGGACGAGTGCTGACCGCGATCTCGGGTTCAACTACGCACTGAGTATGTCGAGCGCAACGTTCAGGCCGGCCCACTGAATGCATTCGGCGTTGTTGAGTGCCGCATTGAACTGCTCTGAGTTGGGCGGGGCTGGCAAGCCGGTCGCCGATATCGAGTTGTTGGAGCCGAAGTCGAAGCTCAGCTCGGGCGTGGACGCCGGCGGGGGCGTGACGTTCGAGACGCTCAGCGCCAGCGCAGCCGAGGCCGGCGAGGAATTATCGTTGGTGCCGGGCGCGGCCGGAGCACCAGTGCCGGGGAGTTGGCCGGCGCCGGCTAGGTGCGGGAGAGCCCCGCTTGCGACAATTTGCCCCGGGAATCCCGATCCCACAAAGAATTGCAAGATCGGCACTGAGGGGATCCCGTCCGCGATGGCGAACACTAAGAACGGAACTTCAATCCCATTGTTGCCACCAATCCCCGGCGGCAGCGTAACGTTGACCGTCTCCGGAGTGCTGCCGGTCGCTACGCCGGTCGAGCTCCAATTCGAGGTCGTCGCATAATAAACCGTCCCGGTGAAGAGGTCGATCAGTTGCACGACGGGGTAGTTCTCCGCCATCTGTTCGTCGTCACCGTAGGCCGCACCTTCGTCGCGGCCGTTAAGTTGCGTGCCAGTCAGCGTGTAGCTGCCGTTGGCGTTAATAGTGAAGCTCGTAATCGTGGGTGCCCAACTCGGGTTCGGGCCATCGCCGGGGGCGAGATTGTAGAAGGCGAGTGAGCCGGAGGAGTGCTGGGAGGGCGCGGACGTCAGCAAGATCTGTCCGGTTGGCAGAACCAGCATCGAATCAAGATAGCTGTTGATGTTACCCTGATTCGACACATAATTCGGAGGCGAGACGTTTGTGAATACCTGGCCAATCGGATCATATTCGTAGATGAAAGTTGGTGTGGGGAATACCTCTTCGCCCGAACTGTCAATGGAGACGGCCGGTGAAAGCGCTAACAAGTCATCTCCATTGGGCAAGACTGCAGCCGGTGCGTCGCCCATAGTCAGTTGTGCTTCGACCATCGTATTGTTCGGGCCGGGGACTAAGGCGCTGGGCAACTGCGGTCCGTGTGACCAGGAATTCGTGCTCGGGTCGTAGATCTCCGTCCGTCCGTTGGCACCGAAGAACATCGCGTCTCCGCCGCGGACCCCTAGCAGGGCGGGGCCCAGTTCGTCACCTGTGGCCGCCGTGGAGAGGTACCGCTGGCCGCTGCCGCCGGCAGGGACCCATTCGCCAGTCGGGTAACCCGCTGACGGTGGTTGGTAGAGTTCCGATTCCGCGTGCCCGTCCTGGAGGCTGGACCAGATGTCATAGTTAAGGATGTCGCCATTGGCCAGCTTCACCCAACTTTCCTCGTCACTCTGGTCATTATTGACCTTGGTTGCACCCACGGCCCAATTCCCCTGACCAGTAATTGTGCCGTTTGCATTAGACTGTGGGGTGTAGATTTCCGTGCCACTGTTGAAGATGTTGCCGACGAGGACAGCGCCGTTCGGCAGCACTTCGCTCGGTTGATCGCCTTCGCACGTGATCTTCGCAAAGGTTTGGCCGTCAATCGTAGCGTTCGTATAAATGACGGGATCCGGTGCGACCATCGTCCAGACGTTCGTCGCCGGATCGTAGATCTCGGCGGAATTACTGTACTGTTGGCCCTCGTTCGTCGTTATTTTGCCATCGCTGGCATATTCGCCCCCCATCACGAACACGTCGCCATTGGGCAGCACGTCGGACGAGAAGTAGAGCCGTGCGACATGCATTGAAGCCAACTGCGTCCACATTCCGTCGGCATAACTCCCACTGCTGTCGGGAGTAAGTTCGAACCAATTCGCCGAAACACCGGCCGAATGCAGCATCAGATCACCGTTGGGAAGCAGAAGCGTAACGTCGAACGCTTGGGTGGCACCTGCCAGCTGTTGTAACTGTGTAAATGACGCCTCTGTCAATTGCGACCAACTATTAATGAAGAGCGAAACGGTGGCCGAGCTCCGGGTAAGAGCCTGAAAGTTAATCACAAGCGAATCGTCGCCGGTGTAACCGGTCGCGGGGGTGTAGGTGAGCTGGTTCAGAGCTGCATTGAGATTTGTCTCTGATCCGGCCATCGTCAGTGAAGCCGTGCCATTCGACCCGGACGTGAACGTCAAACCGGTGGTCGACCCCAGCGTGAGCGTCCCATGGGAAACGCTGAGCGAGAGAGACGGGGTCACCTGGAAATGGCCACGCAAGCCAACGATGCCGACGACGGTAATCGAGTTGTTGGACGTCGGAGAGAAGACCAGGGTGCCGTTCTCGATCACTGTCGCCGAGACCGGAGCAGTGACAGTCAGCAAGAGGCGTGCTTCCAGCGACTCGGCCTGGCAGGGAAGCATGGCCGGCTGGATAGCGGCGGCCGGTTGATTTCGCCGCTGAGCCCGCTCGATCCCGTCCCGATGTCCTCGGACGTTGTTCCGATGCTTTGAGAAAAACCCAATGCGCTTGGAGGGTCTCATCATGCTCGTTCCTCATTCGGTTGACTGTGGTTGTCGCAGGTTTCGGATTTTCGTCCCCGGCACAGTGGCGAGTTTCGACGCCGATTTCCTCATAGGGCTGACAGTTGGTCAGCGCGTTCACCTTTGAACGAGCAAACGTCATCCAATTCGACGAGCCCGCGCCCGCCGCCGAGCGTCGGCCTCCTCTTGCGCGCGCCTCGTCGACTAGAATTTTCCGCATCGCATCGCCCCGGAGAGCCGGTGCGAATTCAGGCTCTTGCATCAAGCAGTCG
The DNA here is from genome assembly GCA_964459965.1 of uncultured Planctomycetaceae bacterium. Taxonomy (GTDB): domain Bacteria; phylum Planctomycetota; class Planctomycetia; order Planctomycetales; family Planctomycetaceae; genus DASPSM01. Next base: position 3,177 of record CAYWOV010000640.1, read on the forward strand.
CGGGGCAACTCCCGTTCGGCCC
>CAYWOV010000641.1:0-3198 GCA_964459965.1 uncultured Planctomycetaceae bacterium
GATTTTGCGGGCCAAGGTCAAAGTCTTCGTCGAACTTTTTCGCATGACGCGCGAGGTGAAGCGACAAAGTGAAGAACGCTTCAACTTGGAGCAGGAACGCCTGCGACGCACCGCCGCCGAAGAAGCCAATTCTCGGCTCACGTTTCTTGCTGAAGTGACCGCCGTGGTGGGCCGCTCTCTCGATGACACGGTGACAGCCCGCGATACCGTCCGGCTGACGGTCCCCGCGCTCGGTGATCATGCGGTCGTCGCGCGTCGCGATCCGGCCGGCAGCGGCTGGCAGATCATTCAGGCCGTCGCCCACGCCGACACCGTCTCGATCGACGAGTTCACGGCGATCAAGGGAGTCGGTGCGCCCTTGGGCGACGCGCTCATCCGCACGCTCGAATCGGGCGTTGTCGAATTGTTGCCCGGTTCGTCTGTGGAACCGTTGGGGGAAGCACAGATCGTCGTTTTCCCCCTTTCCGGGCAAAAATCGATCCTGGCCGCGTTTGGAATCTCCCGTGAAGCATCGGGCCGGCACTTCAGCGCGGCCGATTTTACGATCGCCGAGGCGCTCGCGGCCCGCGCGGCGATTGCCCTGGAAAATGCCCAGCTTTATAAGGATCTCGAGCAGGCAGACCGTCAAAAGAACGAATTTCTGTCGATGCTGGCCCATGAGCTGCGGAATCCCCTCGCCCCGATTCGCACGGGGGTCGACGTTCTTCGCCTGCGCGGCGACAATCAGCCCGATGTCGTTTGGGCTCGAGACATGATTGAACGTCAAACCACGCAACTCGTGAGACTGGTGGACGACCTGCTCGATGTTTCGCGAATTACCGGTGGAAAAATCCGGCTTGAGATGGAATCGGTCGACGTGGCGGCCATTGTCGCGACCGCGATCGAAACCAGCCGGCCGCTGATTGACGAAGCCGGCCACGAATTGCACGTGTCGATGCCCGACGAAATGCTGAGCGTCAATTGCGATCGTCTCCGCCTCGCCCAGGTGCTCTCGAATTTGCTCAATAACGCCGCCAAGTACACACGGGGAGGCGGCTCGATTTGGCTTTCCGTTAATCGCGAAGAGGCCGAAGCAGTCTTTCGAGTCCGCGATAACGGCATCGGCATTCCACCGGAGATGCTTTCCAAAATCTTCGAACTCTTCACGCAGGTCGAGCGTTCACTCGATCGTTCACGGGGAGGTTTGGGTGTCGGCCTGACTTTGGCCCGCCGGCTGATCGAAATGCACGGTGGCCGCATCGATGTTGCCAGTGATGGTCCGGGCCTCGGGAGCGAATTCACCGTCCGCTTGCCCGTGGTTTCGGCAGCCGTCGTCGAAACTGTGGCGACGGGAGACTCCTCCGCTTCTGAGCCGACTCCGCGAGTGCCCTTACGGATCCTTGTTGTCGACGACAATGTCGACGCGGCCGACAGTGTGGCATGGCTGCTCAGGCACCAATCGCACGACGTGCGCACGGCACACGACGGGCGCTCTGCGATCGAGATGGCGGCGGAATTCCGACCTCGAGTCGTCGTGCTCGACTTGGGATTGCCGAAGGTCGACGGTTATGAAGTGAGCCGCCGCCTGCGGAACTCCGCCGACACGCGCGATGCTCTGATCATCGCCGTCAGCGGGTACGGGCAAGACGAGGATCGCCGCCGTTCGACCGAAGCCGGCTTCGACTACCATTTCATCAAGCCGGTTGATTTCCAGACATTGCTTGGTGTGCTTCGCGGGGCGCACAACGACGAGTCGCCGGCCGAGGAACTCGAACGCATCGAATCGTAAAGGTCCACCAATAGCAACACGCTCGCCGGATTCGGCGAGCGTGTATTCAGTCGATCCGCAGATTGTCTTATTCGCGCTCTCGGTTATCGCGATAGGCCTCGCGGTGCTCGTGCCGGTACTTCCATGGCTCAACCGGCTGCCGGTCTTTCCACAAGCCGCGATGATGAGTGCGTGCCTCCCGTTCGGCCTCGGCGAACTCCCTGACCGGCTGGTGCTCGGTATGGTGCCAACCGTAGCCTTCCTTAACCTGGTCGACGTTGATGTGATGGTCGCCGACATAAAGTCGGCCACAGTTACGTCCCTCGCTGTCGACTTCGACCGAGTCGAAGCGGATGTCTTTTCCGTAAATCTTTTCCTTGAGGCTTTCCCTCGCCGGCGCCCAATACGGCTGCCCGTGTTCCGGCGCGTCGACTCCGTACAAATTGACGCGATGCCGGCGGCCCGCTTCGTCCAAAACGGTGCATGTGTCGCCGTCTTCGACGGAGACAACCCGCCCGCGGATCGCTCGGCGTTCATTGCGCTGTTCGTCCCGGCGTTCGTCGCGACGTTCATCGTACCGGTCATCTGCCCGGAGCACGCCCGCAAGACAAAACAGCAAGGAAAAAGCAACCAGGGATCGTAAGAGCATGAAAGGCTCCTTTCTTGGGCGGCGTTGTAGCCTGCCCCCCTGATTCCTGCAATGGGGACTTGCCAGTCAAGAGGCTCACTCGGGAGCCTAAGACGTCCGGGTCAAGATCTCCGGACGGTAAATCGTCGTACCCTTAACGACGACTTTCACTTTGGGCCATCCTTCGGCCGGCGTCAAAACCTCGAATTCCCCGTCGCCGACGAGGATCGAGTCGCCCGACACGGCTGTGCCGATCGCCGGATGCCAGTAAACGGCCATGCGAGGGGCGATTTGGAATTCGCTTCGCGGCACGAGGGGCATTTCGCACAGCTCGTAGCCGATGATCTCGGCCTGTTCCGTCTTTTCCCACTGATCGTCGCAACCGAATTTCTCATAGATCCGTGCGAGGCGGTTCCAGATGTCGAACATTCCCCAATTCGCCTGGGTGAAAAACATCCCCGTCGCCTGAAGCACCATCGTGCGGTGATGGTCATCGGCGACGGCTTTGGGTGGCGTGCCGAATGAGACTGTCCGAGAAGCGCCGAGACAGAGACCGTTCTTGCGGCCGATTACAGAGACGACGACATATCGCTGCACTTGATCGTCGCCGTACGTCCAATGCGGATAGGCTTGCGAGCGGCCGTCTGCGCATACTTGAATGCGTTCGGGCACGATGCGATGTCGAATAAGTCGATGGGCGACTTCTCCAGCGATCTCGGCCTCGGTCTGGCCGGGTTCGCAATTGCGGCAGGTTGCTTCGACCGCATGTGCCAACTCGGGTCCCATTTCTCGGAGCCGTCGGCACTCAACCGTCGTGAACGGA
>CAYWOV010000642.1:0-3192 GCA_964459965.1 uncultured Planctomycetaceae bacterium
CCTCCGCCTACCGCATCAACGGCAGCAAACGCCTCAAAGTGTGTGAGGAAAAACTCGAACTGGTCTACATGTCGTTCAAGCGCGACGCGATGGTGAACCAGTTGTCCCGCGGGCAAACGCAGCGAATCGGCCTCGCCCGCACGCTCTTGCACGAGCCGGAAGTCCTGCTGCTCGACGAACCGGCCAGCGGCCTCGATCCGCGGGCCCGCATCGAAATCCGCGCCCTGCTCAAACGGCTGGGCGAGATGCACAAAACGATCATCGTCTCCAGCCACATCCTGCCCGAACTGGCCGACGTCTGCACGCGGGTCGGCATGATCGAAAAGGGGCACCTGATCGTCGATGGTTATGTGGATGAGGTCATGCGCAAGGCCCGCGAAGCGCTGATCCTACATATTCGCGTCAAAACCGACGCCGAAAAAGCGGCCCGGCTCCTCGAGCAGTGTGACGAAGTCCGCGCCGTCTCGATCGTCAAGGAGATGATCCTCGTCACGCTGAAAAAAGACACCTTCGACTACAGCGAACTGCCGACGCGCCTGCTCGAGGCGGGCTTCAAGATCACCCTCTTCCGCGAGGAAGACGTGAACCTCGAAACGGCCTTCATGGAACTGACAAAAGGCAAACAGCAGTAGCGCGCCGCCTTTTTCCGCCTGCCATTTTGGCTTTTTTTGGCTTTTTTGGGGTGCTAAAAAAAGGGAGTCCCACCCAAAAAAGTCCTCGCACGAATTCCTGCCACTCTGGCAGTCGTCGCCGTGTAAAACTAATCTATTTTGAAAAGCGAATCTCGGGTATAATCAGGCGAGCAAGGACGAGCGACCAACCAGCGACATCGAGCGGGGGGCGTAAGCCCCCTGAGCTTTTTAGGACGTCGCGATCAACCCACCGCCGCCTGCAAGTGCACACCCGGAATGTCGCCCCTCTCGACAGAGTGAGAAACCGCACCCGCCATCAGGTGCCGTTAATCCTCGACAACCCTGAACCGATCCGGTTCATGCGGACTGCCTACCAGCCGAACCGCACCCTCGTTCCCTTTGCCTTCCCGAATTGCGTGTGATTGAATCACCCGTTGCCGGCCGCGTTCGCCGGCTGCCAACTCCATCCACATTTCCGAATCGGCGATCTCAGAAAGGTCGAACCGTGCCCAAGCGGCGATCAGGCTTTACTTTTATCGAACTGATCGTCGCGCTGGCCGTGATCGCCGTCCTGGTTGCCTTGCTTCTGCCTGCCGTGCAGCAGGCGCGGGAGGCGGCCCGCCGCACGCAGTGCCGCAATAACCTCAAGCAAATCGCGCTGGCAGCCCATGGATACTACGAGCTTCACAAGTTCTTGCCGCCGGGTCTGATGGTCGTTGCCGGGGACCCGACTTGCCAATTTCTGTCGCCTCTTGTGGCGGCCAAAGGCTGTCACGGCGATCCGAACTATCACACCTGGGGCGAGATGCTGCTCCCTTTTCTCGAGGCCAACACGGTCTACCAACAGATCGACCAGAATTCTCCCATCTCCTCGCCGATCGATTTCAGCATGTGGCAACTCGCCACCTTCACGTCGACCAACTCGGGCGACCCCGCCATCGATTGCTGTGCGGCAACTCGGCCGGCCGCCAACGTCATCCCGGTTTTCCTCTGCCCGTCCTCCGTCCACAGTGCAAATCCCTTTGCCGTGCCTCGCCTCGATATCACGTTCCCCCTGCGCTGCCAGCAACAGCTTCAATGCCGCTGCCCCGATCAGATGCTGGTCGGCGCCAGCGATTATTCTCCCCTCTCCAATTATATGTCTTACGTCGAATACTATTACGACGCGGTGACGCCCCCGGCCTCCCAAAATCGGAACACCCTCGGCGTCAGCGATAATCCGCTTTCTCCGGGCAACACCCAATTGGGCGGCCATCCGCCGATCGGATTTGAAAACATCACCGACGGCACATCGACGACCATTTTCTGTGTCGAGCACGCCGGCCATCCGGACGTCTGGGTGAAGAGCCAGATGTGGAGCGCCAATCGCCCCACGCCGATCCAACACTTGCCGGCGAACGTCGGCGGCTGCTGGAGCTGCTTCCAAGTCGCCTACGCCAGCGGCTCCACCTTCGACGGCCTCGCTGCCGAAACGGTCTTGGGATCTTTGCATGGCGCACCGGTCTGCTTTTTTAACTGCACCAACGAGTACGGCATTAATGCGATTTACAGCTTCCATCCGGGCTCGGGCGGAGTCGCCCTGTGCGACGGCTCGGCCCGATTGCTCAACGAAAATATCGGCGTCACCCCGTTCTGCAACCTCCTCACCTACAGCGGCCGCGCCGCAGTGACCGACGATTTCTAAGACGCGAATCGCCCGATTCCCCTCAATCCCAAGCTGCTTCCTGTGACGCCGAAAATTCGGCGACAAACCCCCGCATTCCGGCCCAAGGGGCCATTCGTTCGAATAGCCTAGCCCACCGGGCTAGGATCCGTGGCAATGCGGATTCACCCCAAGGCCCAACGGGCCGACCATTCGCCTCAACATAGATCCAGTTCGGTCAGTGCGTGGCATTGTGCCGCAATCACGGCGTCGAAATCGATCAGCGCTACGTGTGGGATTAAAATCGAACGGTCGGCCCGTTGGACCTTTGAATGCTGGGACGGGGTCCTACCTAGCCCGTTGGGCTAGGCTATTCGAACGGGTGGCCCGTTGGGCCGGTGCAATGCCGCGATGACCGACACGCTTGGGTCCTCGTGCCAAGCTCCTGCTTGGGATCACCTTTCCGCGAAGTTCCGCTTCGCCTTCGGGACGCGAATGGGGATCAGGCGAAGGCGGGATACGAGAAGATCCGGCGACACCGCTTCCCAACGGACTAGACAAACGACATCCAATTGCGTGTCTAACTTGGTGGCCGCGGCACATCCGTTTCGTAGGTGTCTCGTCATGCGCAGCGTTCTTGCATGCATCCTTTCGATTGCTGTCTTGCCGATCGGAATTCTCCATGCCGCCGACAAGCCTGATGAAACGGCCGCGATTGCCAAAATTCAGGCGCTCGACGGGCAGGTTCGGCGGAAAAATGACGTACCCGGGCTCGGCCGCCGGGGCCAGTCGAGCGACGTCACTCCTGCCCCCAAAAAGGTTGACGATAACCCGGTCGTCGTGGTGAGTCTGTTCGACAGTGCAAAGCTCAAAGACGATGACCTGAAATGCCTGCAGGCCTTTCCGGAGCTGACCAAC
>CAYWOV010000643.1:0-3189 GCA_964459965.1 uncultured Planctomycetaceae bacterium
TTCGGCGTCGACGCCAAGGAGATGCTCAAGCGGCTGCGGCTGGAAGTCGACGTGCTGACGATGAGTGCCACGCCCATTCCGCGAACGCTGCACCTGTCGCTGTTGGGAATCCGTGACATTTCGAATCTCACCACTCCACCGCGCGACCGGCAGGCGATCGAAACCCGCATCTGCCGCTTTGACGGCGAGCTGGTTCGCAAGGCAATCGTTCGCGAACTGAACCGCAATGGACAGGTCTTTTTCGTCCACAATCGCGTCTACAACATCCGCCTGATCGCGGATCGCCTGGCCACAATTGTGCCCGAGGCAAGTTTCGCCGTCGCACACGGCCAAATGGCGGAAGGCGAGCTCGAAGAGGCCATGCTCGGGTTTGTCAGCGGAAAGACCGACGTACTGGTCTGCACCACGATTGTTGAAAGCGGTCTCGACATTCCCAACGCCAACACGATCTTCATCCACCAGGCGGATAAATACGGCTTGGCCGATCTGCACCAGCTTCGTGGCCGCGTCGGCCGCTATAAGCACCGCGCCTATTGCTACTTGCTGTTGGAGGAAGGGCAAAGCCTATCGTCGACAGCCGCCCGGCGGTTAAAGGCGGTCGAAGAATTCAGCGAATTGGGAGCCGGTTTCAAGATCGCGATGCGGGACCTCGAAATTCGCGGTGCGGGCAACATTTTGGGCACCGAGCAAAGCGGACATATCACCTCCGTGGGTTACGAGCTTTATTGCCGGCTGCTCGATAACGCAGCCCGACATCTCAAAAACGAGCCGGTGCGCGAGCCGTTTCACGTCGGGGTCGACCTGCCGGTTTCCGCATTTATTCCCGGCTCGTACATTCCGTCCGCCCGGCAGAAGATCGATATTTACCGCAAGCTTTCCAACATCATCTCGCTCGACGAACTCAAAGAGTGGGAGGACGAACTTCGCGATCGTTTCGGCCCGTTGCCGACCGAGGCGGAGCGTTTGCGGCAAGTCCGCGAGCTGCAACTCTACGCGCGGCATTGGGAAATCGAGGACATTCATCTCGAAGGGGCGAGCGACGCCGTCTTTCGTTACAGCAATCCGCAGAAGATGGGGCAACTGGCGAAGCGATTTGCGGGCCGACTGCGTGTGGTCGACGCCAAAAACGCCTATTTACGGCTCCCGGACCGAAGTTTGACGGGCGACGAACTCGTCGCCGAGCTGAAATCGGTGTTGCAGCCTGCGTAGATCTCTGTCTACAATCCGCCCCCTTTCACTCTCTCCCGCTAGCGGCTTTCCCAGTTAAGTATCGACGCGACCTTCCGAGGTGCGACCTCCTCGGGCAGCCGGTTCAATTGACCGACTGCGCGATTCGGGTCGACGCAATTTGAGCGCGCGTTTAGAAATCCCCTGCATGCGCGGTCACCAAGCCCATAGCGGTCAGTCCAAAGTCGAGCGGCCTCGGCCGTTTATCGATTTTGGTGCGTCGACTTTGGAGACGGGACCTCGTCGCGGCAGCTCGATCCTGATTTTGATTTCCGTTTTAGCGCTGACGGGCTGCGATCTATTCGACCCGGCGAAGACCGATGACCCCGTCTTTGGCCCTCCGCCGCCGCGAAAACTCGCAGCCGCCAGCAAGTCGACCGGCAGCCAGCCCGGAACGAGTCAAACGGCCGACAATACGACCAAGTCGCCGGATTCCACTGCGGCGACTGCCGTCGAGCCCGTCGGGACAGTGCAGCCTGCGACGGCAACGACGCGCGGAGCGGCCCCCGCAGATGAACTGATCAAGCAGGCGTCGTTCACCGCGCGCGTTCCGCCGCCGTCGCAGAAATTGCCCGATACGACGGTCGTCGCGATGGTCAACGGCCAGCCGATCTTCGCCTCGGAAATTTTCGAGCGCGCCTTCCCCGAGCCGCTCAACAACGAGGGATTGAGCCTGCTTATCGCCAACAAGCTCCTCAACGACAAAAAGCTTGGAGCCGGCCGGATTACGGAACAGGATTTACGAGCGCTGCAGGAAACGGCGATCAAGAAATACCTGAAGGAGTACATCCGGACCCGCGTGCTCGCCCAGACCCTCGAAGCAAAGCTCGAAAAAGAGCAGAAAGACAAGATCGAGGAAGCGATTGGCAAAATGTTCGACGAATACGTCGAGAAGCTGAAAAAGGATCTCAAAGTCGACACGCGGCTCGAGGTCGAAAAGAAGCTGCGCGACCAGGGTACGCAACTGACCAGCCTCAAAGTCGAGTTCCGCTATCGGTTGCTTGCCGACGAATACCTCCGGCAGAAGTCGAAGAAGCCGCATGTCGTCGGCCGTCAGGAAGTGCTGGCTTATTACGAGGCCCATCTGGCCGACTACAGCTATCCCGAGAAAGTGAACTGGCAGCTTCTGGAGATCAGCTTTGCAAAGCACGGCGGGCAGGCGAAGGCCCTGGGCGTGCTGGAGCAGGCCATCGACGCCTTGCAGCGCGGCGAAAAATTCGCAAAGGTCGCCAAGAAATATTCGGACGGGCCGCATGCGGAAAACGGGGGACAGCAGTCCTGGACCAAGCCGGACAGTGTCGCCGACGAAAAAACGGCTACGATGCTGCACAAGGTCGCCGCGGGAGAGATCAGCCCGGTCGTCCACACGACCGATTCGTACCGACTCATACGCGTGAGCGCACGCAAGCCCGCCGGTCGAAGCACGCTTGCCGAAGTTCAAGACACGATCCGGCAGAAGATCGAAGCACGTTTGCTGAAAGAAGCGACGCACGAGGTGCTCGTCGACGTTTATCAGCACGCCAGCATCGAATCATCCTTTTTATCTCCTGAAGAATTGGGGCCTCCGGCGGATTTTGCCGGTCCTGCGCCTTCGACAAAAAATGGCAGCGAAAATGGCAGTGAAACCGTGAGAAAACGACGCGACCGCTCTTGACCCGTTTCGCGGCTATCAGGTATTTAGCCGCCCACTCATCTCCCCTCTCCTATCGATTACAGTTTTTTTTGAGCCAAGCGAGCGCCGGACGAGGCGACTCTTGTCGCAGCAACCGGCAATCGAACCGTCCAACGGCATGTCGTGCGCTTTGAGTCCCGGCTGACGCCGGGCGACGAGCGACAACGTCACATCGGAATGCCCTATGAACCTGCTCCTACCCACCGCCCTGCGGACTGAGGACTTCGGCCTTCGAGGACTGAAGGAGGAACGAGACTTGCGCCACGCATTCGGACTCATCACTTGGACGG
>CAYWOV010000644.1:0-3187 GCA_964459965.1 uncultured Planctomycetaceae bacterium
TTCGCCTTCGCCCCAGACTTCGCCTCAGACTTCAATTGCCGAGCGATTATCACCGGGAACGGGTACGGGCCGCAAACGGAAAATTGGCCAAACTGCAGGAACCGGGTGAGTAGTGTCCCTGGAATTGGACGCGTACAATTCCGGTTCAAAACGCTTGGTCCTGGGGATTGATTCAGCATGGCTTCGCCGCGAGTTTGCGTCCTGCGGGCACCGGGAACGAATTGCGACGTGGAGACGGCGTTCGCCTTCGAGACGTGCGGCGGAACGCCCGAGCGCGTGCACTTGTTTCGCCTGCTCGAGCAGCCCGCGCTGCTGGACGACTTTCAAATCGTCTGCATTCCCGGGGGGTTCAGCTACGGGGACGATATCGGCGCGGGGGTCATCTTTTCACGCCAGCTGCAGGGCCGCCTGGGCGAAGCCATCGGTCGCTTCTTGCAGGCCGACAAGCTCATGCTGGGCATCTGCAACGGTTTCCAGGTGCTGTTGAAGGCGGGCATTCTTCCCGGCGGTGCCGCAACCTGGTCGACGGCGGCCGACACGCCGCCCGACGCGACGCTCACCTGGAACGACAACGGCAAATACACGGCCTTGTGGGTCACGATGGGCGTGGAGACGGACAAATGCGTCTTCCTCCGCGGCATCGAGACGATTGAGCTGCCGGTCGCCCACGGCGAAGGGCGGATCGCCGTCCGCTCCCCCAGCGTGATCGATGCCTGGCGGAAGCAGGGGCAGATCGCACTTTGCTACCGCTCGCACAACGGCGCACAAGAGAAGACGGCCGCGAACATCAACGCGGTCCTGCCCTTCCCGGACAATCCCAACGGCTCGATTGCAAATATCGCCGGCCTGAGCGATCCCAGCGGCCGCGTCTTCGGGCTGATGCCGCATCCCGAACGGTTCCTGCAAGCCACGCAGCACCCGCAGTGGACCCGCCGCCAAATGACGGGCACGGGCGCGGGGCTCAAAATCTTTCGCAATGCGGTCGAACATTTCGGCTAAACGGCCGGGGCTCCCACATCGAAATTCAGCGCAAACGCATGCGAACTGGCCGTTTCTGTCAAATGCGACGCGGTTTCGGTGAGCCATCGATTCGCGGACTGCGTTCCCTATAATTCATGAAACAATCATCGCCCTTCCGACCGTCGGCTAATGGTCGGCTGGCGCGTGCAATATTCGGTGGAGATAACCATGTTTTTTTATTACTTCGATCCGCGCTACTTTCTGTTTGTCGGTCCCGCCATTGCGCTGATGCTGTACGCCCAGTACAAGGTGAAGAGCGCCTACGCGGCCGGGATGCAGATTCCCGCACGACTCTCCGGAGCGGCCGCCGCTCGGTACATTCTCGATCAGGCCGGTCTGCAGGATGTGAACATTGAAGAGGTGCCAGGCGAGCTTTCGGACCATTACGACCCACGCAGCCGCGTGCTGCGACTGAGCAGCGATGTCTATCGGGGACGTTCGGCGACGTCGGTCGGAATTGCCGCCCACGAGTCGGGCCACGCACTACAACATGCGATGAACTACCTGCCCCTGATGATCCGCAATGCGGCCGTTCCCGCGGCCACGTTCGGCGGCGCGGCGTTCTCGGTCCTGCTGATTGTGGGCATGCTGATCGCCATGATGGGCTCGGCCCTGGGGATCAAGATCGTGCTGCTCGGCGTGTTTCTGTATTGCGGCGTGCTGGTGTTTCAAGTCGTCAACTTGCCGGTCGAATTCGACGCCAGCGCCCGGGCCAAGCGGATTCTGCGGGACTACCAGATTGTCGACGGCGAAGGCGCGATCGCCGTTGATCGCGTGCTGAACGCGGCCGCCCTGACGTACATCGCCGCCACGCTGCAGACGCTGCTCGTGATTCTGTACTACCTCTATCGCATTCTGGGATCGCGACGCGATTAAAATCCACGGACGGCGATCCGTGCGTGCTGCTTTTGCGATGCGATGTTCCGTCTATTAGACTGAATGCACGCGCTTATCCGCCTTTCGATCCCGCCCAAGAGGAGTCCTTCCCGTGAGCAGCGACAAGCCGATTCGCCAGCAGTCCCGTCGGGATTTCTTGAAAACGTCGGCCGCGACGGCGGCAGCCGCCAGCGTCCCGTTCTGGTTCGCGACGGGCACCGACCAGGCCGCTGCTTTCGCCAGCCCGAACGAACGGCCCGTGGTGGGATGCATCGGCACGGGCAGCCAATGGCAGGGATACGACGGTCCGCGTGCCTTGCAATTCTTCGACTGCGTCACGGTTTGTGACGTCGATACCGAGCACGCCGGCAAGGGGCAAGAACTCGTCAAGAAACGTCAGAAGGGGAAAGAGGTCAAAATCGAAGGCGACTACCGGCGAGTGCTCGATCGGAAGGACGTCGACGTCGTCACGGTCGTCACGCCCGACCACTGGCACACCAAGATCGCGATTGAGGCGATGCAGGCCGGCAAGGATGTCTACTGCGAGAAGCCGCTGACCCTCACGATCGACGAAGGCAAGCAGATCATCAAGGTGCTCGAAGAGACGAAGCGCGTCTTCCAGGTCGGCACGCAGCAACGCAGCGAGATGCACCTGAACTTCCTCAAAGCGGTCGCCATGGTGCACGACGGCCGCATCGGCCAGGTGAAACGGGCCATCTGCGACATCGGCGGTTCACCCACAAGCCAGACGCTCGACCGTGTGCCGCCGCCCAAGAGCCTCAACTGGGACATGTGGCTCGGCCAGGCTCCCAAGGTCGACTACATGGCGAAGCAAGTCGGCAAGGAACTTGAGACGCGCTGTCACTACGAGTTCCGCTGGTGGTACGAGTACTCGGGGGGCAAGCTGACTGACTGGGGCGCCCATCACGTCGATATCGCCCAATGGGCGATCGGCATGGACCATTCGGGTCCGACGACGATCGAGCCGGTGCACTTCAAATTTCCCGTCCCGTTCAAGGACGGATATCCGACCGTCGACAACCGCTACAACACGGCCACCGCATTCCAGCTTCGCTGCCTGTTCCCGAACGGGGCCGAGATTCTGATCGTCGACAAATCGCCCGGCGGGAACGGCGTGACGTTTGAGGGGACCAAGGGATCGTTCCATGTGGGCCGCAGCCGCGAATCGCTCAACGGCGAGCCGGTCGAGGAGCTGAAAACTCATCCGTTACCCGAGGGGCTGATCACCAAGCTCTACAAGGGGAAAAAGCCCGGCCACCACATGGGCAAC